>DMIT01000043.1 GCA_003452275.1 Rhodospirillaceae bacterium
TTGTTACGCCACCACCAACCGCCAGTTGGCAGTCAAAGAAATCGCCCCGCGATCCGAAGCCGTTTTCGTGATCGGTTCCCCCAATTCATCCAATTCGAACCGTCTGGTAGAAGTCGCAAAAGTTTACGGATGCTCCAACGCCCATCTGGTGCAGGATGAAAATAATATTCCGTGGGATGCGCTGCACGACATCAAAACGCTGGGACTGACAGCGGGAGCCTCTGCACCCGACATTCTCATTGAAAATGTAATCGCGGCGATCCGCAAGAGATATGCGGTCACGGTTGAGGAAATCGTTCTGACCAAAGAAAATGTCGTCTTCAACATCCCCCGCATTCTTCGTGAAGCCGAAGAAAACAGCAGCAAAGCTCATACGGGGACTGGGGAGAAATAAGCTTTATGGCTGTCTTCACATCTTTGACCAAAGCCCAGATTGAAAATTTCCTGCTGGAAACGCAGATGACCGACCTTGTGTCGTTCGAAGGTATTTTGCAAGGGGTCGATAATACCAATTATAAAATAGAAACATCAGGCCACACCTATATCCTGACCATCTTTGAAAGCCGGATTAACCCCGATGACATTCCTTATTTTATAGGGTTCATGAAACATTTATCCGATCATGGCATCATATGTCCTTCCCCTATCCATTTAGGCACGATTGAAGATAAATCGGCGGCGATCTTCTCCTTTCTGGAGGGACGAGATGTGCAGCCCGCAGATATAACCCCTCCACTCTGTCATGAACTCGGTCTTTTAGTGGGCCGGATGCATGTTCTGGGACAACGCTTTGCGATGACGCGCGCCAATTCAATGTCCATCGATGCATGGGAAGCGCGCCTAAACCGCGTTGGCAAAGAATCCGCCAGTCTCTATCTGGAAGAATTGCAATTTTTAAAAAGCAACTGGCCGAAAGATTTACCGTCAGGCGCAGTCCATGCCGATCTGTTTCCCGATAACGTATTTATCAAAGACGACCATATTTATGGTGTGATTGATTTTTATTTCTCGGCAACCGATTTTCTGGCCTATGATCTGGCGATTGTCATGAATGCGTGGTGTTTTGATACGCATCACCAATTGGATCATGATAAATGGAATGCCTTATTATCAGGGTATGAATCTATTCGCCCGCTTACACAGGCTGAAAAAGACGCCTATCAGATTCTATGTCGTGGCGCGGCGATGCGGTTTTTATCGTCACGTCTGCATGATCTGGTTTTCCATGATCCACAAAATCTGGTCACTCCGAAACCACCCACCGAATATATTCAAAAACTGGAATTTCATAAACATGCAAAACTCTTCCCAACAGGTTGAACTTTATACCGATGGTGCCTGTTCGGGCAATCCCGGCCCGGGCGGTTGGGGCGCCTTGCTGCGCTATAAAGGAACCGAGAAAGAATTATCGGGCGCGGAACCTGAAACAACCAATAACCGCATGGAATTAATTGCAGCCATTGAAGGGTTAAAAGCCATCAACCGCCCCTGCCCTGTTACGCTTTACACTGACAGCAAATATGTGCTGCAAGGCGTGACCGAATGGATGTCCGCATGGAAAACGCGCGGATGGAAAACTGCCGATAAGAAACCCGTCAAAAATCAGGATTTATGGATGGCACTGGACGAACAGGTCAACCGCCACCAAGTAACATGGCAATGGGTCAAAGGCCATAACGGTCACATTGAAAATGAACGTGTCGATGAACTGGCACGCATGGCGATTAAGGATATGTTGGCGGTTGGATAGGCTTGGTTTAGGCCTATTCCCCGCACCCCTTCTCGGAACAAATTTTATTTTCGAATTCCAAGGTTGAATGCTTAATATTCAATGCGTTTAATTTGGCTTTTATCGCCGCTTTCACATCATCAATCACGACATGATCCTGCGCCACGATATGAGCCTCCAGCGCGTAAGATTTTTCGTCTATATAACGGATATGCACATGATGGACGTCAGCAACGCCATTCACAGTTTTCATCTCGTTCACAACGGACAGCAAATGGATATCTTCGGGCGCACCATCAATCAGAATATTGCATATACCCGGCAAATCCTGCGCCGCGTGCCACAATACATAGACGGAAATAATCAAGGTTATGAGCGGATCGACCCATTCCCAGCCGAATGTCAATATCACAATCCCTGCCACCACGACGCCGACCGATGCAAACATATCGGTCAAATTATGCAGGAAAGCAGCGCGAATATTATGACTGTCTTTGGATTCCCTATAAGTCAGCCAAGCGGTACCGCCATTAATGACAATCCCCAATGCCGCCACCCAGACAACAATCCAGCCATCAATCGGGTGCGGATTGAAAAATCGTGCAAATGCCTCATATCCCAACCATAGCCCGATTATAATCAGAGTAATAAAATTGGTAAAAGCCGCCAGCGTTTCGACTTTTTTATATCCATAGGTGCGTTTTTCATCCGCATCACGGCGCGAGATTTTACGCGCCACAAGTGCCAGCACCATCGCCGCCGCATCGGATAAATTATGCAGCGCATCGGCGATCAGGGCAAGAGAGCCGGCAAAGACACCGGCAATAATCTGCGCCACTGTTAAAAGGATATTGATCCCGACCGCCCATGATAATTTCTGATCGGCATGGCGGTGGCTATGCCCGTGATGAGAATGGGAGGAATGCTCTTGGGAATGATGATGCCCCCCATCGCAATCATGTTCGTGATGGTGTGCGGACATCGTTACGCCGCCAATTTATCTGCGAGGTAATATTTCGCAACACGTTGACCGTTTTCGAATTCCAGAACCAGCGGAGAACCGGTCGGAATTTCGGTTTCATTGATATTTTCCGGCGTATTTTCGCCCAGAATAATCAATAACGCACGCAATGAATTGCCATGTGCCGCCACCAGAATATTTTGACCGGCGTCCATTTGCGGTTTGATGGTGCTTTCGAAATATGGACGGACGCGATTTTCGACCACGTCCTTGAGGCTTTCGCCCCCCGGTGGCTGAACATCATAGGAACGACGCCAGATTTGCACTTGTTCCGCGCCGTATTTTTCCTTGGTTTCGTCTTTATTGAGGCCGGTTAAATCGCCATAGTCGCGTTCCCGCAGATCATCACTTTTAATCATACCGGAAACCAAAGCCCCCTGACCGGCTTCATTCAAGGCAATTTCCGCAGTGTGATAGGCGCGTTTCAAAGTCGATGTGTAAACGATATCAAATTGAATGCCCGCTTTGGCCAGATTTTGTCCGGATAATTTGGCCTCGGCAATGCCTTGCTCGCTTAATTCCACATTGTAAAAACCGGTGAAACGGTTTTCCAAATTCCATTGGCTTTGACCATGGCGCATCAAAACAACATAAGATTTCATATCAAAATACTCCTGAAAGCGTTTATTCCGCCAACAGGAGTATGAGAAATCAGTCTGTTTTTCAAGCCTTAAACTTCAATGTCCAGCGCCTAATGCCTACATTGCTATCGTTGGCGCACCCGGCGTAAATGAGCATCTGGAATTGACCGCTTCAATATTCTTCTGAATGAGATCCGCGATTCTCCCAAAATCCTCAACTCGTCTGACTGTGGCCTCTGCTCTTTCGCCTTCTTGTTTAACCGACATTTCATAAGCTGCCCTTAGTATCGAAGGCGCTTTTCGTGTTTCCTCTAAATTAAACATTTCGCATATTTCGGAAGGAAGCCTGCTTTTGAGCGCCCGATCTGCTATCTCATTGCTATCCGCTAATATAGCCTTCGCATGATGTTTAATTTTTGCAGATTCCAGCTTTGCTGCGACTCTCGCATTATACTCGGCAGTTACCTTGTCTTGCGCTTGACCATGGGCTGCCATCAGACCACTTGTCACAAAAGTTGTAGCCAGAAGATAAGACATCACATTACTCATTATTTTTTCCTACTCTTTATTTTAATATGTCAAGAACATACGCCATAAATAATGTTATGTCAATAAAAACAACAACAGCCCGTAGAAAGCGCGAAAAGCTTGGATTTCCTGTGGCTGAAAAACAATGCGTTCCTTGACTTTGCCGCACATCCATGCCAGAAAGCATCCAGAAAAATAGACGTGTTTCGTCCTATCGGTTGACGATAAATGACAGCGCTTGCAAAAACTGTCATTCATTGTCCACCGACAAAATGCGAAACACCTCTCTCTTTCGGCAGTGAAACCATAGGGGTTGACCTGTCACTTTACACATATCTGAAAGGTAATTTATATGTTTAAAACTTTCCGCCAAGAAATTGATTTCGCTGGCAAAAAAATCATTCTCGAAACCGGTAAAATCGCGCGCCAAGCTGATGGTGCCGTGATGGCGACCATGGGTGGGACAAGCGTTCTTTGTACCGCTGTTGCCGCAAAATCGGTCAAGGCCGGTCAGGATTTTTTCCCGTTGACCGTTCACTATTTCGAAAAATTCTACGCTGCCGGACGTATTCCCGGTGGATTCTTCAAACGTGAGACCAAACCGTCTGACGCCGAAACATTGATCGCGCGCCTCATTGACCGCCCGATCCGCCCATTATTCCCTGAGGAATTCTTAAACGAAGTTCAAATCGTCTGTACAACCATGTCCCATGACGGCGAACATTTCCCTGACATTCTGGCTTTAATCGGCTCATCCGCTGCGCTCTGCCTTGCGGGCGTTCCATTCATGGGCCCTGTGGCGGGTTGCCGCGTCGGTTACAAAAACGGTCAATATATCGTCAACCCGAGCATTTCCGAAATGGAAGGCTCTGCGCTTGATCTGGTCGTTGCCGGAACAACCGAAGGCGTCCTGATGGTCGAATCCGAAGCCAAAGAACTGAACGAAGAAACCATGCTCGGTGCCGTCATGGCCGGATGGAAAGCCTTCCAACCAGTGATTCAGGGCATTATTTCACTCGCTGAAAAAGCAGCGAAAGAACCATGGGATGTCCCAACCGTTCCTGCCCATATCACAGCAATGGAATCTGCCCTCAAAGCAAAATACGAAGGCCAATTCCGCGAAGCCTATGCGATCAAAGTCAAACAAGACCGCTATGCAGCCGTTGGTGCCGTGAAAGACGCCGCTGTTGCCGAATTCACCAATGACGAAGCCAACCTGTCCAAAGAAGCCGTTGCCAATGCCTGCTTCAAACTGGAATCCGCTGTTGTCCGCGGTGATATCCTTAAAACCAAATCGCGTATCGATGGTCGCAAGACTGCGGATATCCGCCCGATTGTTTGCGAAGTCGGTATCCTGCCACGCGTTCACGGCTCTGCCCTGTTCACCCGTGGCGAAACTCAGGCCATTGTTGTCACCACGCTTGGGACAGGTCAGGACGAACAATTGATCGACAGCATCATCGGCGAATATAAAGAAGCCTTTATGCTCCATTACAATTTCCCGCCATACTCTGTCGGTGAATGTGGACGCATGGGGGCCCCCGGACGTCGCGAAATCGGTCATGGTAAATTGGCATGGCGCGCTATTCACCCGATGATCCCTGCTGCCGAAGATTTCCCTTACACCCTGCGCGTTGTATCCGAAATCACTGAATCCAACGGATCATCTTCCATGGCCACCGTTTGCGGGACATCCCTGTCCCTCATGGATGCCGGTGTTCCGCTGAGCAAGCCAATCGCCGGTATTGCGATGGGCCTGATTAAAGACGGCAGCGACTTCGCTGTTCTGTCGGACATTCTGGGTGACGAAGATCACTTGGGCGATATGGACTTTAAAGTGGCCGGTACTCAAGATGGTATCACCGCTCTGCAAATGGATATCAAAATCACATCCATTACCGAAGAGATCATGAAAATCGCTCTGGCGCAGGCTCAACAAGGCCGTATCCATATCCTTGGTGAAATGGCGAAAGCATTGAACACTTCCCGCGGCGAGATCAGCCAGTTTGCTCCGCAAATGGCCGTTATCAACATTCCGACCGACAAAATTCGTGAAGTCATCGGAACCGGCGGTAAAGTGATCCGTGAAATCATCGAAAAAACCGGTGCCAAAATCGACATCGAAGATGACGGAACCATCAAGATTTCTGCGGTCGAAGGTTCAGCCATCGACGCAGCCATCGACATGATCCGCGGCATCACCGATGAACCGGAAGTCGGCAAAGTTTACAACGGTAAAGTTGTGAAAATCATGGACTTTGGCGCATTCGTCAATTTCATGGGCGGACGTGACGGACTCGTTCACATCTCCGAACTCGCCGACCACCGCGTTGCCAAAACAACCGACGTTGTATCCGAAGCACAGGAAGTTAAAGTTCTGGTGACCGGTTTCGACGACCGCGGCAAAATCAAATTGTCGATGAAACGCGTTGACCAAGCCACCGGCGAAATCATCGCCCCAAAACCAAAAGAAGCAGACGAACAAGCTGCTGGCTAGTAAATACCTAATGAAAGTCCTCCCCCTTAAGGGGGGAGGATTTAGGTGGGGGTAAAATACCAGTGAAAAACAGAACCCTCACGCCTTTTCCAAAAACCCTCCGCCCCAACCTAACTGATGCCAAACAAAAAATATGGTACCACCAATGCCCCTGAAACTCCCGACCATCATCGGCCATCGCGGTGCCAAAGCTTACGCACCCGAAAACACTCTGGAATCCATTCACACCGCTGCCGATATGGGCTGCAAATGGGTTGAGTTGGACGTCAAGCTGACCAAAGATATGGTGCCGATTATCATGCATGATGATGACCTTGACCGCACCACCAACGGACACGGGCCCGTTGCCGAAATTACCTACGCCGACCTGTGCAATCTTGAGGCCGGAAGCTGGTTTTCAGAGAGTTTTTCAGGCATCAAAATCCCGCCCCTCGAAGAAGCGATTGAGGTCATTCTGGCGCGTGACCTCGGCGTCAATCTTGAGATCAAACCTTGCCCGGGGCGTGAAAAAGATACGGCAGAAGCCATGCTCGACCAACTCTCCCAATATTGGGATGACCGCGACCGTCTGCTGATCTCCAGCTTCTCTCACGTATCATTGGAAACTGCCGCAGAAATGGCCGG
>DMIT01000122.1 GCA_003452275.1 Rhodospirillaceae bacterium
GTCATGGCAACGGTCGATGCAGATGTCGCGACCATCATTTTAAAAATGGTTGACCAACTGGAAGACAGCGACGATGTGCAGGCGGTGATTACCAATTTCGAAGTGAGTGAGGAAGATCTCGCGAAACTGGCCGCAGCAGGTTGAGATGCGCGTCTTAGGGATTGACCCGGGGTTAGAGAGAACAGGGTGGGGCATTATCGACCATCAGGGTTCACGCCTGACATTTATCGCCGCAGGGGTTATCAAATCAAAATCAACAGAGACAATGGCTGTGCGCCTGTGTCGCATTGATGCGGAACTGACCAAAATTCTGGAAGCCTATCATCCGGATACATCGGCAATCGAAGAAACATTTGTGAATTCTAACTCTGCGTCTTCACTGAAACTGGGGCAGGCGCGCGGGGTTGCGATTTTGTCGCCGGCCCGTTTCGGGTTGGAGGTGATGGAATATGCCGCCAATACCGTCAAAAAATCCGTGGTCGGCGCGGGACATGCGGCCAAAGATCAAGTCGGGATGATGATTAAAGTTTTGCTGCCGACCAGTGGTGAGTTAGAAGCCGATGCCGCCGATGCGCTGGCCGTGGCCATATGCCACGCGCACCATTATAAGCCGGCATTATGAAGCAATTTCCCTGAGCCCGTCGATCAGGAATTGAATAGCCATCGCCGCCATCAGAATTCCGACCAGACGCGCCAGCAACGTACTGCCGGTCGGGCCAAAGAAGCGAACCAGTCTTTCGGCCCCTAACATCGAGATCAGGGCAATGGTCTGGATCGAAATAATCGCGGCAATAATCATGCCTTTATCTGAAAAACTTTCGGCTTTGGTCATATGGAGAAGGGCTGCGGTCATGCTGCCGGGGCCGGAAAGTAACGGCACAGCCAACGGGAATATGGCAACGTCCGATTTATCGCTATAGACATTTTTTTCGGATTCAATCTGATCCTGGTCATGGAACCCCATAATCATGCGGAAACCGGTCACAAAGAGCAGCAGCCCCCCCGCAATCCGAAAGGCAGGGATGGAAATACCAAGATATGTCAGGAGTGCCTGTCCGCCGATTCCAAACAGAATCAGAATGCAGGACGATACAATAGCCGCCTTAAAAGCGATGAAACGCACATGCGCGGGAGAATAATTGCGAACCAGACTGGGAAAAACAGCCGATGTCCCCAAGGGGTCAACGATGACGAAGAGAGTAATAAAGGCTGCCAAAAAGATATCCATAGACCCCAGTATAGGTTATGGATTATTCTTGTCGAGTAAAATTAAAAGCCCCGCGAGAAAGAGATGTTTGCAAAATTAACCGGTAAAATTGATAGCTTGTTTCAAGATAGCCTGATCCTTGATGTCGGCGGAGTCGGGTATCATGTTTTTGCCAGCGGCCGGACATTGGGGTTGATCGGCGATTGCGGATCGCCCGTGTCGTTGCTGATTGAAACCCATGTCCGCGAGGATCATATCCATCTATACGGGTTTTCATCATTACAGGAACGCGACTGGTTCCGTTTGTTGACCTCGGTGCAGGGGGTGGGGGCCAAATCAGGATTGGCGATCTTAACGGCTTGCCCGCCCGATCGTTTGCCAATGGTGATTGCATCGAATGATGCCAATGCATTGCGTCAGGCAGACGGGGTGGGGCCAAAACTGGCAACACGGATTTGCACCGAACTGAAAGATAAAGTCCAAAACATGAATTTAGGCGCGGCAGCGCATCAGCCGGTGTCTGCTCCAGTTGCCAAGAAAGGCAAAGAAAAGGCGGGGGAGACGCCTTCAACTGCCAATCAGTTTGCCATCGATCAGGATGCGGTGTCTGCGCTGGTCAATCTGGGATATGGTCGCAGCGAAGCTTTTTCCGCAGTACTGTCTGCGCGCCAGAAATCAAATGATAATCCGCCAACGATTGATTATCTGATTAAATCGGCGTTGAAAGAACTGGCCGGTTAAGGGATTCTTATTTCACAAAAAATGTGACGTTTGGCAGAGTGTGAATGACGTTATCTGCATTCGAAAGTTGCACCGATAAAATATGTTTCCCTTTTTGAACGGGCCATAACAGGGTGGAGGATGCGCCTTCGCCTATTATCTTTTCATCTACTATCCATTTGATCATATGGCTCTCAGGCACGTTTTTCAGTTCAAACCTGAAATGCTGATGCGTGGCGGGAATACGCGGATCATAGGCAATTTGTAAACCGTCGGTCGGGCGTACCAGCTCTATGCGCGGGGTGGTATCCTGACGGGGTGCGGGGGTATCTGAAACGGTATCGGGCATAAACCATTCATTGCGTTTCGGGCAAGAACCATCCGCATTGGCGGGCCGGATACAGACATTGTGCGCCACTAAGCGCGGACTTAAATATAGCGGTTGGGTTTTACGGTTTTCATTGAGGATCGAGAAAATACTGCGCAGGGCCAAGGCCGGACCGGAGGCACCGGTCACATTGTTCATAGAGGTACGATCCAGATTTCCCATCCATATCCCCACGACATAACGGTCATTATAGGCCATTGTCCATGCATCGCGATAATCGGTTGATGTGCCTGTCTTGGCCGCTGTTTGCAAGGGGAAATTCAGGACACTTCCTGCCCCGAATTCCAATCGCCGTGCTTTATTATCCGACAGGATATTGCCGATGATGGACGTGGATTCTTCTGAATAAACCTGTACGGGTTTCACAAAGTTATGATCTTGCTGGAAGATATGAAGCGGGCGGTATTCCCCATGATTGGCCAGAGCGGCATAGGCCGTCACCATTTCCAGCAAAGTAACTTCGCCATTGCCGAGTGCCAGCCCTTCGTCATAGATATCGGAACTTAGGGACAGGCTTTTGAAACCCAGTTTTTGCAGTGTCGATAAGTAATCTCCTGCGCCGACATGGCCGATGGTGATGAGAGCAGGAATATTGAGCGAATTTCCCAATGATTCGCGCAATGTAATCAAACCGTAATGGATGTTGCTATAGTTTTTAAAACGGTGCAGCCCATGTCCCACAGCTTCGGCCATCGGGGAATCATTTATCAGCGTGGCCCCTGTCCAGCCTTTGTCCAAGGCGCGGGCATATAAAAAAGGTTTGAGCGCAGAACCGGGTTGGCGGGCTGTCGTTATCACATCTATTTCACTGGCGGGAGTTTGTTGATCTGTCGCGCCGCCGACAACCCAGGCCAATATCTCGCCCGTTTGGTAATCGGCAACCACAACGCCCGCATTGGCAACATGGCGCGAACTTAATGCTTTGAGGCGAGTGTCGATTATCAGTTGAATTTTTCTTTGAAGTCCGGAATCGAGAGTGGTTTTCAATATGTTGGACTGCGTGGTGGACAGTCGGGCATAGCGTACAAAATGTCTGGCTTCGGTCGGTAAATGGAATTTTTCTACGCGCAATTTATCGGTGGTGATCGATTGATAGTCGCTTTCATTTAATAGCCCATCTTTCTGCATCGCTGTTGCCAGACGCAATAAGGGTTTTTCGATGATATCAGGTGACTTATAAAGATCATAATTGGTGGGGGAGCGTACCAGAACCACCAATGCCAGTATTTCTTTAGGCGATAAGGTATTCAAATCCCTGTTGAAATAATAACGGGCGGCTTGCACCACGCCGCGGCGATTGGTGG
>DMIT01000176.1 GCA_003452275.1 Rhodospirillaceae bacterium
TACGGCAACATGAAATGTTCCATGGACCCTGAACGTCTGTCTTCCGTCAAAAACAAACATCTGATTCTGGACATTAACGGTCGCGTTCAGGTTGCCAAAGCCGCCGACGGTATTTTCGGCGTGGCGGACGGTGAATATTGCATCTCTGCCGGCTCCTCCGGCTGGACATACCCTAACGGCAAAGTCGTACGCTTTACCGAAGTCGTCAAACGCGGCGGTAATGCCGCCAAGACCTTCGGCAAACCACCAGGCGGTATCCCGATCCACTGGCGTACAACCGAGTAATCCGGCATGAATGCAGCGCGTCTCGAAGCTTTCAGTGACGGGGTGATCGCGATTGTCATCACCATCATGGTTCTTGAATTCAAGACACCGCATGGTGATGACCTTAAAAGCCTGATTCCGCTGGCGCCTGCTTTCCTCAGCTATGTCTTGAGCTTTATCTATGTCGGCATATACTGGAACAACCACCATCATCTGATGCATACCTGCAAAACAGTGACGGGGGCCATCTTGTGGGCCAACCTTCATTTATTATTCTGGCTGTCCCTCATTCCCTTTACAACCGGCTGGATGGGCGAAAGCCATTTTGCGGTTTTACCAACGGGTCTATATGGCTTTATCCTGTTTATGGCGGCCATCGCCTACGGGATTTTGCAATATCTGGTCTTGTCACCACAGGGTAAAGAATCACCTGTGCGACAATCAATCGGTAACGATTGGAAAGGCAAATTATCGCCGCTCTTTTATCTGATTGCGATTTTATGTACCGGCTGGCATGAATCGATTTCCATTTCCATCTATGCCGCCGTTGCTTTGCTCTGGCTCATCCCCGACCGGCGCATCGAAAAGGTTCTCGACAACTAGCTTTTAATCCAACCCGTCCAGCAGCGGGATGGTCTTGGCAATGGTGGCGGCCGTATCGGAATGTTTAAACATCGCCATGGGCTTCCCGCCGGGGCCCATGAAATAGATAAAGGCGGAATGATCCATGGTATAAGAATCCCCCTCGGGAACCTTTGCGCCATAGACCTTATAGGCTTTCTTGACAGCCTCGATCTGCTCGACCGTCCCTGTCAATCCGGCCAGTTGCGGCATAAACAACCCGACATAGTTCTTCAAAATGGCCGGCGTGTCGCGTTCAGGATCGATGGTGATGAAGATCGGCTGGATTCGTTGCTGCCATGCTTTGGGCAAGGCGTCATACGCTTCGGTCATTTTCTGCAAATCCGTCGGGCAAATCGCCGGACAGGACGCAAACCCGAAATAGATCAGCAGGTATTTACCGGCGAAATCCTGATCGGTGACGGTCTTGCCATCCTGATCGATCAGGGTGAAGGCACCGCCGATGGTCGGCGCGATCAACGGGACATATTCCTTCCGGCCTTGACCTTTCTGTTCTACGACAATCGACAACGCCGCAACCCCGGCCCCCAGGGTCAGGCCCAGCACGGATAGAATGACAAAACGTTTCAGGCGATATTGATAAGACATGGACGGAGAGTAGCCCAAAAACGAAGGCTCTGGAACCCTAAAGTTACAGAACATCCAGCATTTCGGCAACCAGCGGATGGCGGACGATATCTTCGGATTGCAGGCGCACCACGGCGATATTCTCGATCATCTCGAACCGTTTGGAGATATCGGCAAGACCCGACATACCGTCCAGCAAATCGCTCTGGTCGGGATCGCCCGTGACCACCATGGTGGAATGCCAGCCGAGGCGTGAGAGCAACATTTTAAGCTGCGCATAGGTGCAGTTCTGCGCCTCGTCAATCACCACGAAGGCATTGTTCAAGGTGCGCCCGCGCATAAAGCCAACGGGGGCGATTTCAATGGTGCCGTCTTCGAGCAACTGGCGCACGCGCTTGCCGCCCATACGGTCACCCAGCGCGTCATATAACGGGCGCAAGTAAGGGGCCATTTTCTCGTGCATATCGCCGGGCAGATAGCCGAGGGATTCTCCGGCTTCCATCGCCGGACGGGACAGGATGATTTTCTCGACCTTTCCCGCTTCCAGTGCTTCGACTGCGGCAGAGATGGCCAGATAGGTTTTACCGGAACCCGCAGGGCCAATCGCCATGGTCAGGTTATGGCTTTGAATGGCATCCATCAGCGCGCGCTGCCCATCGGTTCTGGGTTTGACGCGGCGCAAATAGCTTTTGTCACGCTGGGCATCTATTGCATCATCCAGCGGATGCCAGTCCGTGTCGTCAAAAACGCTATGGACAACATTTCCCTTGTTATGAACCTTGGCGTGGGCAATTTGATCCTTGCGTGACTTACCAGTTTTATTCATGTTCTTGGACATGGCGGCTCCGTTTGTGAAGGGTTGCTAAGCAGGCAGACTAGAGGAAAACAGAATGTGAAATCGCGACAATGACCTGCGATGCGCAAAATTCCTGCGCACAGACATCGTTCCGAATTTAAGGGTTGAAAGAGAAGGTCGGCGAGACACAATATCGCCAGCGGTAGAGTTTAATCTATGTCGTTTGTCGTGAACCAAAAAGACCCCTGAGGCGGGAAAGAGGAAACGAAAAGAAGACTATTAACTACTGATACGAATCGTATCTGATTCGGGATAAAAATAACAAGAGAATTATTTTCCAGTTAAAATGAATGCTTCTAATTCCTTGGCAACATCAGGGAATTGACCAAACCAAGCCTCAAACCCCGGACGCGCCTGATGCAGCAACATGCCAATCCCTGTGACCACACGCGCGCCTTTATCCTGCGCTTGTTGCAATAAGGGCGTAATGAGTGGTGTGTAAACAATATCGTAGACAATGGTTTGATCTGTGATGCCGGATAAATCAATATCGAGCGCATCCTGCCCTTTCATCCCCAGAGAGGTTGTATTGATAATCAGGTCAGCCCCCGCAACCGATGCATTACGATCATCCCAATCCATGATTGTGGCACCATAGGCCGCACCCAGTTTTTCCGCACTCTCACGCGTGCGATTGGTCAGGCGAATGTCGCCAACAGCATTTTTTTGAAGCGCATATAAAACCGCCCGCGCCGCGCCGCCCGCGCCGATGACCGTTGCCGTGGAACCGTTCCAGTCGAAATCGGGGATTGTTTCCTTCAGGTTTTGCGCAAATCCGAAGGCGTCCGTATTATGCCCGTGAAGATCGCCATTTTTTGCAACGGT
>DMIT01000230.1 GCA_003452275.1 Rhodospirillaceae bacterium
TCTGGGTAATGGCTTCCAATCCGATGGCTGCGGCAATCGGGTGGCCCCCGAATGTTGATCCGTGACTGCCGGGGTTAAACACATCCATGACATCGGCGCGCGCCAGAAATGCGGATACCGGATAAATCCCGCCGCCTAAGGCTTTGCCGAGAGTCAGGCCGTCCGGTCTATCAATCTCGTGCTGGAAACAGAAATTTTTTCCTGTCCGCGCCATACCGGTTTGAATCTCGTCAAGAATAAAAAGCACATTATGTTTTTTGCAAAGCTCTTGCGCGGCACGTAAATATCCTTTGGCGGGAACCTTGATTCCGACTTCGGCCTGAATAGGTTCGATCAGGAAGGCGCATGTTTCGGGGGTGATTGCTTTTTCAAGGGCTGCGATATCGCCATAGGGGATCATGTCAAAACCGGAGGTCAAGGGGCCGAAATCGGCGCGGTAATCCGCATCCGACGAAAAACTGATAATGGTGGTGGTGCGTCCGTGGAAATTACCGTCACAGACGATGATACGGGCTTTATCCTTTTCAATGCCCTTCACGCGGTAACCCCAGCGGCGGGCGGCTTTCACCGCTGTTTCAACCGCCTCGGCCCCCGTATTCATCGGCAGCATTTTATCCATGCCGGTAAAGGCACAGAGTTTTTCGGCATACGCCCCCAGAATATCAGTATAAAAAGCGCGGGACGGAACATCGATTTTATCAAGCTGGTCATTCATCGCCTTGATAATGCGTTTATTGTGGTGACCGCCACTGACCGCGCTATACGCACTTAAAAAATCCAGATATTTATGCCCATCCACATCCCAGACCCAGACGCCTTCACCGCGCGCGAGAACGACAGGCAGCGGCTTATAATTCGCAGCCAGATATTTTTTTTCGCGGGAAATATAATCGGAAGATGAGAAAGACATAAAAACCTCTTGCGTTGGATGTGTTTATATTCTGCAACGACAATATTAACATAAATTAAATAAATCGGGAGAGCAAAGAAGAAGTTAAGAATGCTTCTCATCTCAGGGGATTCACCATTTACCATTTCTTATATTTTTCAAGCGATGATACAATTCTTACTCTGCGTAAGAGGCGTTCGCCTAATATCGTCTACTTCACAACTTTTCTTTTTAGAGGTCTCATATGACACGCGCTGGTCACGATACATTACAAACACGTAAGACGCTTACGATTGATGGGAAAAAATATGATTATTTTTCGTTAAAAGAGGCTCAAGCCAAATTGGGTGATTTGTCCCGTCTGCCATACTCTATGAAAGTATTGTTCGAGAATCTTCTGCGTTTCGAAGATGGCCGTTCTGTGCAGGTGGAGGATGTCGAGGCTTTGAAAACATGGCTTGCGACCCGTAAATCAGAACATGAAATTGCTTACCGTCCGGCACGCGTGTTGATGCAGGACTTTACAGGTGTTCCGGCTGTTGTTGACTTGGCGACGATGCGCGAAGCGATGAAAGCACTCGGCGGAAACGCACAGAAAATTAATCCGTTAACCGCAGTTGATCTTGTGATCGACCACTCGGTGATGGTTGGTGAATACGGTACTACCAGATCCTTTAAAGATAACGTGGACGAAGAATTCAAACAGAATATCGAGCGTTACCAGTTCCTCCGTTGGGGGCAATCTGCGTTCAAAAATTTCCGTGTGGTGCCACCGGGTACGGGTATTTGCCATCAGGTGAATGTCGAATATCTGGCGCAAACCATCTGGGTCGAAGAAGATGAAGATCAAAAAGGCGTGAATATCGCCTATCCTGATACACTCGTCGGAACGGACTCCCACACCACTATGGTCAATGGCCTTGGCGTTCTCGGTTGGGGTGTCGGCGGGATCGAGGCTGAGGCAGCCATGCTTGGGCAGCCTGTTTCCATGCTCATTCCCGAAGTGATCGGTTTCAAAATCACCGGTAAAATGAAAGAGGGCACGACCGCAACCGACCTCGTTCTCATGGTCACCCAGATGCTGCGCGCCAAAGGTGTCGTCAATAAATTCGTTGAATTTTATGGCCCGGGTCTGGACGCTTTGTCGCTTGCCGACCGCGCAACCATTGCCAACATGGCACCGGAATACGGCGCCACCTGCGGATTCTTCCCGATTGATGCGGAAACCATCCGCTATCTGAATTTCACCGGTCGCGATCCGCACCGCGTCAAACTGGTCGAAGCCTATGCCAAAGAACAAGGCATGTGGCGCGATGCGAATTCCGTTGATCCGATTTTTACCGACACGCTGGAAATGGACTTAAGTGCGGTCGAACCATCTATGGCAGGGCCGAAACGCCCGCAAGATCGGGTGCCTTTATCTAAAGCAGTCGAATCGATTAAGGCTATCGCTCCTGAAATTCGTAAATCCCCTGTCGAGGGCGCAGGATATGATCTGGAAGACGGTGCCGTGGTCATTGCTGCGATTACCTCCTGTACCAATACGTCCAACCCTGATGTTCTGGTTGCTGCCGGACTGGTCGCCCGTAAAGCGCTGGCTAAGGGCTTGACCACAAAACCATGGGTTAAGACGTCTCTGGCCCCCGGGTCGCAAGTGGTGACTGATTATCTGACCAAAGCCGGTCTTCAGGCGGATCTGGATAAGTTAGGATTTAATCTGGTCGGTTATGGTTGTACAACCTGTATCGG
>DMIT01000128.1:0-5699 GCA_003452275.1 Rhodospirillaceae bacterium
CTGCGGCATCGTTCCAAGAGACAACACGTGTTCTGACCGAGGCAGCTTGCCAAGGTAAATCTGACGTATTGCACGGCTTGAAAGAGAACGTGATCGTTGGTCGCCTGATCCCTGCGGGAACCGGTGCTTATGTTTCGCAACTTAAAAAACTGGCTGTCGGTCGCGATAAAATTGCGATTGCCGCCCAGCAACAAGCCAACGCCATCGATTCCGAAGAAACAGCGGCTACTATGGCTGAAGTTGCAAACGGTTAGAATTTTTGTTGAAAATATTTACAAAAACGCCCCATCATGGGGCGTTTTTTATTGACCATAATCATAAAAGGCATACCATTATAAAAAAACAACATATATAAACAGGGATTATCGATATGCTTTTTGTACTTAGCCTTGATTGGCACAGATTTTCTATTTCCGAGCAAATGATTGAAGCAAATAAGTTTATGTCAGGCATGACTGAAAAGTTGGGTGTATCACCTAGAATTATTTTTAACTTCGCCTCTTTGGGGGCTGGGGAGAAATTGCTTCCATTTGCATCACAAAACAATGCCATGCCTGAAGATGATACATTGGATTATTTGCGTTGGCACCATCATCAGATTGTGGAGATCCTGCGTCAGGATGAACCGTTTAAGGCAAATCGTGACTTATCGGAAATGCTGAAAATCCTCAAGGGGGAGGGACACCAGCTGGCAGCTGTTCTACCATCCCGCACTTGTCAGTTGGAGGAGTTGTTAGAGCGCGCGAGGACAAGAGATTATTTTGAAGATAAGGTTTATGGTTATGACAGAAGGTCAGATGATCTTTTGGCGAACTTTACGCTGGCCTCACTGTATACAACTGCAATAAATGGTGCAGATACAGATTTTAGTGATTCTCTGGTCGTTGCCGATACTCCCGAGGCCATCTGTGATGCTGTTCCTATTCATCCTCTTGCCGTTGTTGGTTATATTGACCCATATGTAGCTTGGGATAAGCAAGGTGTGCGTTTGAAGGAAATGGAACAAGCTGGTGCTCATTATACAGCGGTTGGTGGGCATAATGTTACCGCTTTGCCGTGGTATCTGTCAGGCAGGGCAAAGCGGGAAGCAGAAAACGACCTCGCGAGAATAATGGGGCGGCCTTTCCATTAAGGAGAGGTAACCTTAAATCAAACCCATAATGATTTGATGGATCTCATCTATACCTTTTTTCTCCCATGAACTGACGGGGAGGGCAGTCGGGAAGGCGGCGGGATGTTTTTTGATGGTGTCTTCCACCGCATCTTTGGTTTTTTTAAGCTCGCTGCCTTTCGGTTCATCCGATTTTGTCAAAATGATACGATAGGCCACCGCCGATTGATCCAGCATTTTCATCATTTCTTTATCCGAGTCTTTCAACCCATGGCGGCTGTCAATCAGCAGGAAGACAACCCGAAGATTCGGGCGGCCCACGAGATAGTTTTTAATCAGGCCATCCCATGATGCTTTCAGGGATTTGGAAACTTTGGCATAGCCATAGCCCGGCATATCGACAAGCCAGAAATGAGGGCCGACTTCAAAGAAGTTCAGTTGTTGCGTGCGCCCGGGGGTATGCGAGACATGCGCAATTTTACGGCCCATCACTGCATTAATCAGGGATGATTTGCCGACATTAGATCGACCGGCAAAAGCAATTTCCGATATATAGCTCGGTGGCAATTGCTCCAGATTGCTGATCCCCAAACGAAAATCGCATGGCCCTGAAAAAATCTGCGAGGCAGTGGCTTTTGCTATCGGGATAATCTCGTCGGTCATGATGACGCCTTATCATCTTTATCAGCTTTTTCTTCCCTGATTCTTTCGACAACTTTCGCGGCCTCTATTTTATGAGATTCTGCGTGCTCTTTGGCACCTTCACGATCAAAGAGATAGATCGGAACCCCCATAGAACGCATGATATAAGCCTGTTGCAGAACGGACAGCAAGTTGGACACTGCCCAATAAATCACCAGTCCGGATGCGAATGAAGACAAGACATAGGTCATGACCCATGGCATAAAATTCGCCATATCTTTTTGAATCTGGTCTTGCGGTGGCGGATTCAGATGCTTCTGGATCAACATCAGCACCAGCATCAGAATAGACCATGGGCCGATCATCAGGAATGTCGGCGGCGTGAATGGCAGTAATCCGAAGAGGTTGAAAACGGTCAGTGGGTCATGTGCAGAGAGGTCATGAATCCATCCGAAGAACGGAGCATGACGCATTTCAACCGCAATCGACATCACCTTATAAATGGCGAAGAAGATCGGCATTTGCAACAGGATCGGAAAACATCCGGCCATCGGGTTGACCTTTTCTGTTTCATAAAGTTTGACCAGTTCCTGATGCAAGCGAGCTTTATCATTGCCGTAGCGCTCCTTGATTTCTGCCATTTTCGGAGCAACTTTTCTGAGCCCCGCGAAAGAGCGGTATGATTTGCTGGCCAATGGATAAACGGCACCACGGACGACAAAGGTCAGCAGGATAATCGCGATCCCGAAATTTCCGACCCAGCTATTAAAAAGGATAAGCAGGAAATAAAGAGGCTTGGTGAGGAAATATAACAGGCCGAAATCAACCGCCAGATCAAAATGTTTGACGCCGAGTTTTTCTTCATATTCATCAAGCAATTTGATTTGTTTGGCACCGACAAACAGGTTCATGGTTTCTTCTGCTGATTGACCGGAGGCAATTGTTTCTTTTCCTCCACGTATATCAACTTGATAAATATTTTGTGTCGGATCTTTCAAATTCGGTGTTGATTGGAAGGTAAAAGTGCTTTGTTCCATTTGTGGTGGAAGTAATGCAGACAACCAGTATTTTTCACCAAAGCCGATCCATCCGGTTAAAGAGGTGAATTTTTTGGCACCGTCTTCATCCAGATTGCCGTATTTAATTTCTTGTAATTCATCGCTGATATATCCCATCGGGCCTTCATAGCCGATGCCTTTACCGTGATTTTCCGGCAGACCTTTGCGGGTCAGGGAAGAGTAAGGGTAGAGGTTGATTTCCTTGCCGGTCGAGTTGGTCACCTTTTGGGTGATGGTCAACATAAAATGGTCGTCAATTGCGTATGTTTTATCGAAGGTAACGCCTGCGCCATTTGACCATGTGAGGGTCACAGGTGTTGATGGTGTCAGTTTTGCATTGCCTTCCACTGTCCAGACGGAATCCTTGTCCGGCATTTTCACATCGGCTGAATCTGATAACCATCCGGTTTCTGCGTAATGGGGTCTGTCTGTATCATTCGGTGACATCAGGACAACATGTTCTGTTCCTTTTAATTCCGTGAAATAATTTTTCAGGACGATGTCATCAATGCGGTTTCCGACCAATGGAATCGTTCCCATCAATTCGTTGGAAGAAATCGGGAGGCGTTTGGTCGATGCGATTTTTTCCGCGCGCGGAATGATTTTTGCCACCGGTTCGGTTGTGACTTTTGATTGTGGCGCATTTTGTTCGGCGATGATTTGTTGTTGCTTGATAGCAGCCGTGCGCGGGCCAATTACAAAATGTTCAAAGGCCAGCCAGATGACAAGAGAAGCCAGAACGAAGATAATCAGGTTTCTTTTATCTTTAGGGTGCATGCCACCTTGGCCACCCTGGCCCGGTTGAGGAGGATCGAAGTTCATGTAACTAGCCTTATAATTTTAAGTGTGTTTATTTTCAGTTTGTTTTGAATTGCTCTGCTTATACCTGATGATATCAAGAATCGCAAACCGTTCCGGTACAGGATCTGTCCATGGGCGTTTGCTGTAGGGATGGCAGTTGCAAATTCTGAAGATAGTCAGGATGCTGCCCTTTATAAAACCGAATTTGCCATAGGCTTCGTGCGCGTAACAAGAGCAAGTCGGGTGATAGCGGCATTGGTTCCCGATCAGGGGGGACAATGTCGCCTGATAGGCCTTAATCAGTAATTGCGCAAGTCGGGTCAGCATCATGGTTCAGATTTAGTTTTTTCAGGCACCATTTCAAATCCTTGCGCAAATCCTGCATAGACAGGGTCAGAGACTCTTTGCGCGCCACGATCATATAGGCCATGTCAGGCTTGGCCGAGGTGGTTAAAATTTCATAAGCCACAGCGCGTAATCTGCGGCGCATCTTGTTTCGGTCCGTCGCCAATTTTGCAGCATGTTTGGACGTAATAACGCAAAAACTGGGTGTCGCCTGCTCGGACGGGATAGCCTGCACCGCGAAGCCTTTGGAAACCCAGCGTGTTTTTGTTTTTCTTAAAGAATCAAAAGCCGCCTGTGGTTTCAGGCGGCTTAAAACTTGGATTTGTTTTTTTGTGGCTTTCATCAGAAATCCACTTGAAAACTAAGCAGACAGAACTTTACGTCCTTTTGCACGGCGACGTGACAGAACTTGGGCTCCGTCTTGTGTTGCCATACGGGAACGGAATCCGTGGCGGCGCTTGCGCACCAGTTTGCTTGGTTGATATGTACGTTTGCTCATAGTAAAACTCCGAAATTCTTAATTCTGAAGGGCAGTTAATAGAGGCATTAGGAGGAAGAGTCAACAATAGAATCAGGTTTTTGATCTAAAAATACTGAAATTGCGGATTTTAAGAGGATTTTAAGCTCTTATCTCCAAAATCCGCTTTTCTTTCCAAGGGCTTTGCCCTAATTTGGAGCAGTTTAATTTATTAAAGGATTACGTGCAATGTACGAAGATAATAACTGGAATCCAGTGACCGGCGAAGAGCTACAGGGCTTTATCACCCAAGTGAATCCCATTGACGGCAAATATCAGGCCAATGCCCAGACCACCGAGGTCGGTTGGAGAGCGTTACCTTACTACGATCAGGTCGTATTGATTCGTTTGCGTGACCGTAGCTGGGGTAAGCCAAGGCTTTCCATATATTTTCTGGCCGATCAGGGCGTTTTGTACCGTTTGAACGGCACATCTCCGCCCATCCACGAAGTCAATGCCAAGGCTCCTATCAAGGTCACCGAGGAAAATGTTCTGGAATATCTGCGTTTCTTCTGTTTCTTCGTGCGTGGCGAAGAAGGGCCGTTCCTGATTGCCGAAAGTATGCAAGACCCGTATATTCCGCAAAATATGGACCCCAAGACAAAAACGGTGATCGAGGGGACGGTGCGTGCCGCCAGTTATGAAGGCCGTAATGAACAAGGACATTTCCTGTGTGATGCCGTTGTCTATTACTCCAACGCTTTGTTTATCGCCAATTTTGCGGTGCAACCATCGGGTATGATCGAAATGCTCAATGACGAACCGATCGCGGCTGATTTGCCGGTCAAGGTTGATGCACCGGTTGCCTAAAGCTATTGAAGTTCAAAAAATTCGGGGGAGCATTGCTCCCCCGTTTTATTTTTATCGCCTGAAATTCTATTAGAATTTGATATCCGTTCCGAGAAGGACGGCCGTGGCATTGAAATCTGTCGCGCCTTGCGAAATATCATAGTAATGGGCTGATCCACGGAAGGACAGGCCCGGAATGACTTTGTAAGTGATACCGGCAGAGTAGCGGTTGACATCCGCCGCGTTCACATCGTCATTTTTGTTGTAATAGGATGCACCATAGACAAGCTTGCCCTCGGTATAGTCGGCCCCAATAACCGCATATTTCATGTCATCGGTTGCTGATCCTGCATCATCCACATGATAGGCCGCGCCGATGCCGAATTTTCCGATGTTGAAATCAAGCCCGACGTTCCAGGCTTCGCGGTCATTCAGG
>DMIT01000128.1:5715-6995 GCA_003452275.1 Rhodospirillaceae bacterium
TAGCGGACAGCTCCTTCCCAGATGTCGGAACGCTGGGCAGGGTCATTTTTCGTTGCGTTTCCGGAAGCACCGCGTGAGGTGCCGCTGGCATCCGGCGTATAGGAAAGACCGAATTGCAGGCCACTGAAAAGCGGGGTGATATAGCTGAATTTATCGACTTTCGCGGAAATATCGTGGTCGTAGTCAGTTTCGTAGCTAGAGGTAAAAATGGCAGGATTTAAACCGCTTGCCGCAAAATTGATCGGTTGGATCAACTGGAGACGGCCATCAATATTGGAATCCGCTGCCGGTGCCACCACCTGAAGGAGATAGGGTGTGCCATAGGTACGCCCCAGATTGACTTTCCCCCAGTTGCCCGAGAAGAACAGATAGCTTTCATCGACAAAGAAACTGTCATCGCCATCCGCCTGTCCTTCGATATGGGTTCCGACGGTCAGGCCGTTATTCAATGTGGTTTTTCCGTCAAAATGGACTTCGGTTGTGCGCAATATATCGAATTTGCGGGCGCCTGATCCTGCGCCTTCATCCTGATTTACGTAGGAGATATATCCTTTGAAATATCCTCCCAGACCCAGCTTCACCCCTTCGCCTGTCTCCGCATGGGCAGAGGAAGAAATAGAGGAAGAAATAACGGGGCCGAGAAGCGCAATGGCTGCACCAGTCAATAATTTGTTTTTCATGATATCATTATCCTGTTTTTTAAAGAAAGCGGGGTAGGAAATAGAATTGGTTATTTGAGACTCATTCGCATCCAGAAAATCTGATTCGAAAAGCTATTTGATAATATGGCGACATTTGTTTGGAATCAAGAAACTTGACGGTTTTGATAACAGAGAGACGCTTTAAATGTTTTCATAAAAAATAAAGCGGATTTTTTAAAAAGTCAATAACTAGGACTGGATTTTAGGATGTAAATGTTTTATCACTTCACCAATACCACATTTATCGATGTGGCCTTTCAACCGTTTATGAAACATAAGATTTTAGAATGTCATCACACGATCATCATTCTCACTGCTGCGGCGGTGGAAACTGTTCCTCGAACACCGAAAACACCGACCAACAAAACAAGGAATGTTGCAGCCATGGCGAACCGTCGCGCCGCGATTTCCTGTTTATGACTGCGGGCGCCATGGGTGCTGTGGCGGCGGGTAGCGTCGTCTGGCCTTTCATCTCGCAGATGAGCCCGGCGGCAGATACGAAAGCCTTATCCACCACCGAAGTCGATATCGCTTCGGTTGCCGAGGGTCAGGCAATTACCGTGATGTGGCGCGGGAAAC
>DMIT01000143.1 GCA_003452275.1 Rhodospirillaceae bacterium
GGAAGAGTCATGCATTTTGCACCATGGGCCAGACATTCTGCCATCAATAAATAATCTTCCCCAATGCGTATATCCGTTGCATAGGATATATGATGCGTTTTTAAAAAGGAAGCCTTGCAAAATGGTTTGAGGTAACCAAGCGTATACCCGCCCAGAAAGAGCTGGTTGCCTTTGATAAAAGTGGTTAGATCAATGCGGCTGGATGTTTTGAATAGATCAGAGGTAAACATCGGTATTTGTGTTTTGTCCACTTCATGATCGACAATCAGATTATCAACCACAATATCTGCCTGTTCTTTTTCCGCGACGGATAGAAGTTTTGAAATGCGATCCGGCAGATAAGAATCGTCCCCGTCCAGAATAGCAATCCATTCGCCCTTGGCGATGTCCAGACCTTTGTTGCGTGCGGCGCTCGGGCCGCCATTGTGAGGCTGTTGAATAATGGTTAAGCGAGGATCTTGTATGGCCTTGGCGATGGCCACCGTCTGATCGTTCGACTGGTCATCGATCATAATGATTTCAATAGGCGAATAGCTTTGTTGAAGCGCGCTTTTGATGGCTCTCTCAATATATCCTTCGATATTGTAGGTTGGAATAATAATAGAGACGAGCGGGGAGGGGTTAACCATATTGAACCAATTCTTTTTTACCAATGAGGCGTGCGATGACGCCGACATGAAGCGATCCGCGTAAAATCCATTTGGCTCGTTTTGATGGCGATAGCAAAAAGAGAATACTGGCACTGAAACATGCCCCTGCCTTCAGAAGGGCTTTGATGATTTGGAAGATTTTATTTTTCAGGTTGTTTCCATGATCGTTCATCAGCAATAAAGCATGGGTTTGTCCTGATCTGAAACGACGTTTGATAAGCCAGATAAGCGATGCACGCCCTTCAGGGACAGGTTCGTTCAGGAGTGCTGTTTCTGCATATGAAATTTTTCCGCCTTTTTTATAAAGTGTATGCAGGAAAACCGTATCCTCGCCCCCTGTCTTTCCAAGGGCGGGAGAAAAACGCAGATCGTTGAAAAGACCGGATTGAATGTCCAACAGGAGGTTACAAGTATATCCCGTGATAATCTCCCCATTGACCCAGACAGGCTGTGTAGAATGAAAATCTCCGTCTTTCATCCATTGCGGGGCATGATTGCTGTAAATTGCGTTTACGGGGCCTAACACGGCTTGCGCTTTCTCGCGTTGCTGTATTTCCACCAGAGATTTTAACCATAAGGAAGTTGCCGTTTCATCATCATCAAGAAATGCAACCAGATCGCCATGCGCGGCTTCCAGACAGGCGTTTCGCGCAATTGATATGTTTCTAGCCGGCGCGTGAATATATAGAACTTCAAACGGTAATTGCAGGGCGCTTGAATTCACATTTTCTCTGGCGCTGGGTGTGTCGTCATTGTCGGCAACAATGATGCGGATATTCCACTCTGGATGAATGTCCAGATGGGAAAGCGATGCGAGTGTTTCACGAATATGATTGCGTCTGAATGTGCAGATGCAGATATCAATAGATAATGTGTTGCTCATTCTTACTCTTGTTTCTTACCTTGGGTAAAATATTCCCATATATAGAGCCAGAAACCACATGACCATGCAAGATGCATCACCATAATGGCCAATCCTGAGGAAATGATCTGGGTATCTTTCTGCTGACGGGCAAGCAATAATCCATAAATGAAGCAAATAAACGCCCATGCCAACAGCGGAAGCATCAACAGCTTATTTGTAACAAGTCCTAAAATAAATAAAACGGCGGCAGGCGCAATAACCAACGGTATCATTTGTCTGGCGCGCGGTTTGACTTTATGTTTGAAAATAGTACGTGCGCGTCCATGTCCGAATTTAAAATATTGACGATAAAGCCCTTGGATCGTTGATCTGGGATAATAGGTGATTTCCGTTTGTGCAGTCATCCATATCTTATGTCCTGCTTGGGTCAGGCGTAAATCAAGTTCGGCATCTTCGTTGTGTGAAAATTGTTCGTCATACCCTCCAACGCTCTCGAATGCGCGTCGATCCATGAGGGCGTGGTGCCCGTGGTCAACCCATTTGCCGTTACCATCCGCACTTCTGTGCGCTGATCCGCCATTCCCGAGTTTGGAATTTTGAGCGGCGGCAATCGCTTTCTGAAATCCGGATTTGCCGACTGTATTCATAGAAACGACAACCGATTGTGCGTGATGGGTGCTGGCTTCCTGCAACAAGATATCGCAGAAATTTTCAGGATATCCGGAATGGGCGTCGATCCTGATAAAATAATCACAATCCTGACCATATGTTTTAACAGCCAGATTGACTCCGGCACTTTGGATTTTATTCACGTTGTGAATATAATTTACAAAAGGATATTTTTTAGCCAAGGCTCTGGCAATAGATAATGTCTTGTCTGTGCTTCCGCCTTCGGCAATAACAATCTGTCTGTTCAAATGCTGTGTGGTGTATACCAGTTGTTCCACCAAACCTTCCAGATGTGCTTCTTCGTTCAGGCAAGGAATAACGATTAAAACTTTGTTCATTATTTGTCTTTCTTCAGTAAGGATAATCTTTGTATCAATTTTAAGCTGTCATCTTGTGTCATCACAAAGGATTCAACAGGGATTTGTAATGCCTGCTGATGGAGTTGTTCATAGGTTTCATTTTTCAACTCCCTCAAAAACTGGATAAGAGACGGGAGTAACGGGTTTGGTAATAATTTTCCTATGCCAAGGTTCTTTAAATATGCACCCGTTTCAACATTTTCTTGTGCCAGAGGAACACTGGCATAAAGTCCCCCTTCATAAATACGGTTGGGCAACAGCCATGCTGAGTTCAATCCTTCTTCAAACATATCAATCGCCCATGTGAAATGGACTTCAGAATATATTCTCTCTAGATCATCAGGGTTTTTATAAGCACCCTCGAATCTTATTCCTTTTATATTTGATACTTGCCCGTAAAAATCATCAAACTGGTCAAGGGAAGGCTTTCCACGAATGATGACTTCGACCTGACCTTCCATTTGATTGACAAGTTCTGTCAGGATGTTCAGGCTCTTGCGGCACCTGATTGCGCCAAACCATCCAATCTTCCACGGCGGTGTTGGCGGCGGGGATATGATGGGGCGTTCAAT
>DMIT01000153.1 GCA_003452275.1 Rhodospirillaceae bacterium
AGGATCAGCCAATGATGGGCGTGACGTTTGAATTCTGCGGGAATGACTTTATCCAGTTGTTGTTCCACAGCCTCAACCGTTGTGCCTTTGGCAATACCCAGACGATTGGATACGCGGAAAACATGGGTGTCGACGGCAATCGTCGGCTGTCCGAATGCGATATTCAAAACCACATTCGCCGTTTTGCGCCCGACCCCGGGGAGGGATACCAGATCATCCATATTGTCCGGCACCTTGCTGCCAAACTTGTCGATTAAAATCTGCGACATTTTGATAACGTTTTCGGCCTTGGCATTATAAAGCCCGATGGTCTTGATATAGGTTTTGAGTTTATCCAGCCCCAGTTTGACCATCTTTTCGGGCGTGTCCACGACTTTGAACAAGGCTGCGGTGGCTTTGTTGACGCCGACATCTGTCGCTTGTGCCGACAAAATGACCGCCACCAGCAATGTATAACTGTTGACCGAATTTAATTCGCCTTTCGGTTCGGGGTTATGCGCCGCGAAACGGCGAAAAATTTCGGGGATATTGTTTTTGGCTTTGGTCATGCTAAGATTATAACCACAGCAAAAGGAAATATCATCATGAAAACATCGGATATCGGTTTGGTTTTTGTCGATAAAATGGCTCGTGCCAACTGGGCCAATTTTAAACTGNNGGGGCAGGGGATGACATTTGCTATCTGGGATTTGACGAAAAAAAGTCCATAGAAAGATGTCTGAAATTTTTTCCAAAGGCCGAAATTGCCGTTAACCAGAAATTGGCCGCCGCCATGATTAAAAAGATTATGGCAGTCTGGGAGGGGAAATCGTCGGATATGATCCGCATCATGGTCAATGCCACCGACTTTCAGAAAGATGTATGGAACGCCCTGATGCGCATTCCTAATGGTTATGTGGTCAGTTACGGAACCATTGCCGAACATATCGGCAGGCCAAAAGCAGTGCGCGCCGTGGGAACGGCAGTCGGTGCCAACCCTGTTTCATTATTCATCCCTTGCCACCGCGTTGTCCAGAAAAGCGGCAAAGTCGAAAATTACGGCTGGGGCGACACCATGAAACAAAAGATTTTAAAGGCGGAAGCGGTTGCGTTTAATCAAACTTCAGAAAGTCCCGCATCTCGTAAAAGCCGGCAGGTTGGGTAGATAGCCAGCGGGCGGCGCGGATGGCGCCTCGCGCAAAGAGGGCGCGGTCAATGGCGCGGTGGGTGATTTCCAGTCGTTCGCCTTGGCCGATGAAATAAACGGTATGTTCACCGACAATGTCGCCGCCGCGAATGACGGAAAAGCCGATTTCATTTTGGGTGCGGGCCCCCGTGTTGCCGTAACGTTCATAAACGCTATGACTGTTAAAATCAATGCCGCGGCCCTGGGCTGCCGCTTTCCCCAAGGCTAGAGCCGTTCCGGACGGGGCGTCGATTTTTCTGTTATGATGGGCCTCGGTAATTTCAATGTTGAAATCACTGCCCAGTTTGGCGGCAATATCCCGAATGGCTTCCAGCATCACATTGACGCCGACACTGGCATTGGGGGTGAACAGGATGGGGGTTTGCTCGGCGCAGGAGCGAATCTCTTTCATCTGGGATTCTGAAATGCCGGTGGTACCGATGACCAAGGGTTTACGGGTATTGGCCGCCACGCGGGCATTGTAAACACTGGCATCCGGCGCGGTAAAGTCAATGACCAGATCGGATACCGCGAATAAATCTTCTGCATCTTTGAGGATAGGGACATTGGTCGGCAGATTCTGGGTTTCGCGCGTGATTCCACCGGTCAGGTAAAGGTCGCCATCTTCCGTGACTTCCTTGACCAACATTTGCCCCATACGTCCTGTGCAACCTGCAATCCCGATTTTCATGATTCGTCCTTACATTTCGTTGAGATGAAAATATTCCAGTTTTCCAGCTTAGCGTGCTTCACCAACTGTTCAAAGCAATAATCATTCCCTTATGATACATCATATAAATTAAAATGAGGTTTTAAAATGGGTTCTATAATGTTTTTATTCCTTTAAATCCGTCCATAAATCTTTGACTTTGGTGAAGAAACCTTCGCTTTGCGGGGTGTTTTTGCGGCCTGCTTTTTCCAGTGAGTCGTCCAGTTGTTTCATCAGGTCGGTTTGTTTTTTGTCCAGATTGACCGGAGTTTCAACGAAAATTTCCACGAACATATCACCGCGATTGTCGGAACGCATGATGTTCATACCTTTTCCTTTAAGACGCAGTTGTTGGCCTGTTTGGGTGCCGGATGGAATTTTGACGCTGGATTTCTGTCCCTCAATTGTCGGGACATCCAGATTGCCGCCAAGGGCCGCAGTGGTCATTGGGACTGGCACGCGGCAGTGAAGATTGGCCCCTTCACGACGGAAGAATTTATGTGATCTGATATTAATCAGAACAAACAGATCACCTGCCGCACCGCCACGGATGCCCGCTTCGCCTTCGCCACTCAGTCGAATGCGCTGGCCTTCGGAAATGCCGGCGGGAATGGAAATCTGGACAGTTTTATCGCCGCGCACACGGCCCGCGCCACTGCATTTCTGGCAGGGTGATTTAATGATCGACCCCTGACCGTTACAGGTCGGGCAGGTGCGTTCAATGGTGAAAAATCCCTGTTGTGCCCGCACACGGCCCGCGCCGCCGCAATCAGGGCATTTTTCGGCCTTGCCGCCATCGGCAGAGCCTGAACCTTTGCAATCAGGACAGGTGGAAACGGTCGGAATTTTTAATTTGGCATCTTTGCCCTTAAAGGCATCTTCCAGAGTGATGTCGAGCGAGAATTGCATATCGGAACCGCG
>DMIT01000136.1 GCA_003452275.1 Rhodospirillaceae bacterium
GGGCGGACACCGCCTCGGTGACCAGAGATTCCTCGCCTTCGCTTTCGGCCATTTCAATCAAACCGATTTGATCTTTCAAACCATTCTCGATTTTTCTGACTTCGTTGATTTGAGCTTCCAGACGATTTTTTTCGCGCATCAGTTTTTGCGCTTTATCGGGATCATTCCACAGATCAGGGCTGGCGGATAAAGCTTCTAACTCTTCCAGACGCAAAATGGCCACCGGCCAGTCAAAGATGCCTCCGCAGCAATTCGATGGAATAAGAAATCGGATCGATGATCGCCTGAATATCTGCGCGCATAATTTTGCTCTCTTTTTATATAAAAGCCCCTCTCACCGTTGCCCGGCAGTTGCCTGGAGAGAGGGGCGGACATTCATGTTTATTCAATTACGCCGCTTGCTGAGCGTCGTCTTCGGCTGCTGCTTCTGCCCGGATATTCTCTACAAAAGCAATAAAGGATGCAACTGATTCCTGCATATTTTCGCTATCGGACAAAATGCTCATCAGGTTGCTGTGAATGGTTGGTGAATTTTCAGAGATAATGACGGTATTTTCTGTCAGGACGGGGCGAATATCATCAGCCGCAGCCACCATCATTCCTTTGATCGAACCAATCTCTGCCATCATTTTGACCGCATCACCCATGGCCAGAACAGGTTTGAAAGCCATCATAAATCCGCTGATGAAACGACGGGTATGGGCGGTTTGTTTCAGTTTTTCATGACCGCGATGCCCGCTTGGAACCACCAGAACATCATAATCAGCCGCCAAGGCGTCCGACAAATGTTTATCAACCGGATGGTAATGCCCCCAACCTTTGCCTTGCCAGCCATGCGCCAATGACGATTCAACACTGATAATTTTCGGAGCCGCGCCAGCTTCCAAAAGAGCGCGCTGAAAACTGGTCATTTCAATTTCATGAAAACCGTTGGCGACAAGAATTGCGACGTTTAAGCCTGCAAGAGGTTTTTGCATCTGGGGGGACTCCTTCATAGGTAATGTGTTGTTTTTCTTACTTTTTTGATCCCCGTTTTCGATCCGCCGTACCCTTTTCAGAGAAAAAGATCAAAATTTATGACAAAGCATGATGGGGTGGCGTGAGAATAGTCGAAGCACTCTTTAAAAGTCAAGATAAAGAATGAATATTGGCAATTTTCCTGCTCCTGCCTGTTAATATCCACAAAATAGGGAAAAACTTCCTTTACAAACCACCACTTAGACAGGTAAAAACTTTGGACATATATAATTTTTAGACTCTTAAAATGAGTGAGGAGCAATTTAATGCAAGTTTTTCGCGGTATTTCTTTTATTGCGCTCGTTGCCGCCACATCCCTGACATTGGCAGGATGTTCCGGCTTCAAGAGCCATTCCGAAGTTGAGGCTTTGAACGAAGTCAAAGCTGTGGGCAGCCCATTCACTCAGGCGCTTGCCGCCGAGTATCGCGATTATGCGAACCATGAGCAAAATATCGGGTTTGACTATGCGGACGCTTTGCACTTCGCCCGCAAAGGCCTTGCAACTGCTGCCGGTGAAATCGTTCTTCCTGAACCAGTCTCCGATTGGAATCTGAAACCGGAACATGTCGAGGAATTGACTGCGGCAAGATCCCAACTCATCATCGCGCTTGATCGCGGTGCCCGTGAAACCTCTCCTAAACAGGCTGCGGTTGCACAAGCCCGTTTTGACTGCTGGATCGAACAACAAGAGGAAAACTGGCAAGCCAAGAATATTCCTGAATGCAAAAAACAATTCTTTGATGCATTGAATACAATCGGCGGCACTGTTGCTCCTCCGGCTCCTGAAGATATGATGCCTCCGGTGACTGCTATGGCCGCCCCTAGCGGTGCAATGGCTCCTGAAGATGCAAAATATCTCGTTTTCTTTGATTTCAACGCCTCCAAAATTGATGCGGGCGGAGCAAGCGTGGTTGATTCCGTTGCTGCCGAAGTCAAAAAACAAAATATTAAATCTGTAAATATCATCGGTTATACCGATACATCGGGTAGCAAAAAATACAATAAACGCCTGTCTGCAAAACGTGCGAATTCAGTACGTGATGCATTGGTGGCCCGCGGTATCAATGCCAACCTGTTATCTGTCGACAGCATGGGCGAAGACAATCTGATGGTTCCAACTGCAGATGAAGTCCGCGAACCAGCTAACCGCCGCGCTGAAATCACTTTCGTGAAATAAGCCAACGCAAAACCATTCAAAAAGGCCGATGANNATGAGCGGCGCGGTTTTGTCGATGTCAATCGGCGCAGTATCGGTGAAATGGACGGCTTTTGCCTCAAACCAGTTTTTAAGCGGCTGTAAGTGCGGATGATCCAGATCCCGAATCAGATGGCGGCGCAAAATCGGAATGATCGATAAGAGCCGTGTTTTTTTATCGCGAATGGCCAGACGGATCGCCTGCCCGATAACACGGCAATGGAATTGCGTTGCCAGTACCGGATACCATGCAAGGAAATTTTCTTTTTCATCCTCTGACAGGCCCTGAACATAAGCGGCAAGGCATTCGCGACGCAGTTCAAGCGGGACTTCCCGTCTTGCGTCTTCCAGAAGATTGACCAGATCGTAGGGCGCGGGCCCCATCATTGCCTGCTGAAAATCCAGAAATCCCGCTTGTCTGAAATTCTGGCGTTCAGGGAGCCACATCAGATTTCCGGGATGGAAATCCCCATGCAGGAAACGGCGTTTCGCTTGAGGAAGTTTTTTTTCTATCTGTTTCCAAACCTGTAAATAGTCGGTTACATCATTATCAACATTGGCCCGCCCCAAAACAGCCGGCATATACCAGTCCACAACGCGCTGATGACCTTTGTGAATATGGCTGGCAAAATAATCGGGCAGATCAATCGCAATAAATTCTGTTTTCTTATAAAGATATTTCAAAGCGGATGTCGCCAGCAGATACATATCCCTCTCGACTTCCCTATTTTGTACCATCAATCCTGCCAAATCCT
>DMIT01000123.1 GCA_003452275.1 Rhodospirillaceae bacterium
ATCTATCTGTGTGTGTAGACCCTAGAAAAGAAATAATCTTGGCTGGTATTTTAATAGGCGCTTTATTCCATTCAATTAGATCATTTATATTAGATAGAAAAATACTATGAATGAACTGGGATGATCTATTGGGTTCTAAATACCAAGGGTAATTACAAGCTTTACAAGCAAAGAGATCTCCATATCTGAGACTTCCGATATGATTAAAATTATCATGGTTTAAAGTTGTATAATTTTTTATTCCAGGAAAGTGGCATGAACGACATCTAAAACCTTGGTAGTCTTCAAGATTTATTTTTTCTAAAAACTGATCGACCACCACTATGAATTTCCTTTTACATTCAATAATATTGAAAAATTAGTTTTTTGTATCTCGTCATTGAGAGCGAAAGGATTTATGTCCTTAAACCCACTAAACTTCCTGCGAATTCTTCGGCATGGAAGGATTGCAAATCTTCGATGTCTTCGCCTACGCCGACCGCAAAGATTGGCAAGCTGAATTTATCGGCGAGAGCAACCACCACACCCCCCTTGGCAGACCCGTCCAGTTTGGTGACAACCAGCCCCGTGACATTGACCAATTGTTTGAAGGTTTCGACCTGAGATATGGCGTTTTGCCCTGTGGTTGCGTCCAATACCAGAATGACTTCATGCGGAATATGCTCGTCTTTTTTCTTCAGAACGCGTGTTATTTTTTCGAGTTCTGCCATCAGATTTGCTTTGTTGTGCAAACGCCCTGCTGTATCAATCATCAAAACATCCATGCCTTCTTTGACCGCACGTTCATAAGCTTGAAATGCTAATGCTGCGGCATCAGACCCGATCTCGGATGATACCAGCGGGCACTTTGTTCGATCAGCCCAGATTTGTAATTGTTCGATTGCTGCTGCGCGGAACGTGTCGCCCGCCGCCATCATGACTTTTTTATGTTCGCGGTAATGGATTTGATAGGCCAGTTTGCCGATGGTCGTTGTTTTGCCGACACCGTTCACCCCGCAAATCAAGATTGTTTTCGGCCCTGCTCCAACTTTTTCAAAGGACAATTGATGGGTCGATTTTTTCAGGATATCGGCGATATCGTCTGCCAGTGCATGTTGCACTTCGCGCATCGTGTTTTCTTTATCGAATTTGCGCGCGCGCAATTTGTCCACCAGCATAGCCGCGGTATGCGGCCCCATATCCGCTTCGATTAGCAAATCTTCGAGTTGGGACAATGTTTCGGCATCCGGTTTTGATTTCGAGAAAATATCGGCAATCCCTGTTCCGATTTTACCGGATGATTTCGAAAGACCGGAGGTCAGGCGTGACAGCCATCCACCGCCGTTATCGTCACGGCGACCTTCATTGACGCGAGTTTCAGGAACCGGCGTAATATCAAGTTCTGAAACAATTTCCTCTTCCGTTTCATTCAATTCATGTTTCTGGAATTCGGGATCGATAGCTACGTCATATTCGGTTGACGGCTCTAATTCGGGTTCATCGGGATGATGAAGGATTTTATCTTCTTTTGCTTCTTGCTCTTGTTGAGCCTGATTATTCTTTTTGCGCCAGAAAAACATAATGGAACCTCATGATCTATATGAATGATATCATTATAGCACATTCGAAGGACAGATAAAACCCATAGATATGGGCTTACGCGACGGCTTTTCCGATCAGTTTATGGCCCTGCACACCTTGGATTTCAACATTTAGCAACGTGCCCATGGCATTATCAGAATCGAGAATAACTTCTGCAAAATGGGCTGTCCGCCCGATTTTTCCCTGTTCGATGACTACTTGCGCCATGCCTGATGCATGGCGGGATAAAAAGCGTGAAAGTTGCACATCACCCAAAGCGCGCAATTGGGCCGCGCGTTCTTTGCGCAATGCACCATCAACCTGCGGCATTTTGGCAGCGGGGGTTCCGACACGCGGAGAATACGGGAAGACATGCAGGAATGTCAGATCACATTCCTCAACCAGCTTTAAGGAATTGTGAAACATGTCATCGGTTTCGGTCGGAAAACCGGCGATGATATCCGCGCCAAACACCATATCAGGGCGCAAGGCCCGCGCACGCCGGCAAACGTCGATCACATCCTGACGCAGATGGCGGCGTTTCATGCGTTTTAAAATCATATCGTCGCCCGCCTGCACACTTAAATGCAAATGCGGCATCAAACGCGGTTCTGTTGCAATCAATTCCCACAAATCGGCGTCGATTTCCACAGGATCAAGTGACGACAGGCGGAGGCGCGGCATTTCCGGCACTTGCGCAAAAATCTGTTTCATCATGTGGCCAAGGGTCGGCTCTCCTGCCAAGTCCTTGCCATAGGACGTCACATCGACGCCGGACAGAACAATTTCATTATATCCCTGCTGCACCAATTTTCTGATCTGGGTGATAATCTCGTCCATCGGTACTGAACGCGAATTTCCACGACCGTAGGGAATGATACAGAAGGTGCAGCGATGGTCACATCCGTTTTGCACCTGAATAAAGGCCCGCGCATGGCCTTCGAACCCTTCCAACAAATGCCCTGCGGTTTCGCGCACCGACATAATGTCATTGACTGTGACTTTTTGGGCAGGTGGCTCGCCTTTCCATGTTTCGGCTTTCAATTTCAAATCATTGCCGATGACCTGATCTACCTCCGGCATATCGGCATAGATTTCGGGTTTGATCTGGGCGGAACAGCCGGTCACAATTATTTTCGCATCGGGATTTTCACGGCGCGCTTTGCGAATGGCCTGCCGCGCTTGACGCTCTGCCTCGGCTGTGACGGCGCAAGTGTTAAAAATAATCGCATCCTCCATGCCGGCATCCTTGGCATGGGTCTTCATAACCTCGCTCTCATACACATTGAGGCGGCAACCGAAGGTCTGCACCTGCGGCGTTTTGACAGACGGTTTGGGAAGGTTTTCTGCGCTCATGGGGCTATATGACAGATTTTGTTGCAAATATCAATTTGATTATGATAAACGATATGTTTCGTAAATTAGATTGAATAATCAGCCTCCAGTCAGAACAGGACAATTATGTTAGATACGCCAGCCATTATGGAACTAGATCCCCTCCCCTTGGAAACGATCCGCAATCTATTCGCTTTGGATTTACCAGATGTTTATCAGCCAGAACTTTCTTTTAAACCCTCGCTCACGCTACGCCAATTAACGTCCGCGATCCTTCGTAGTAACGAGCTCGATCAAATGGCAGATGAATTTGATGCCGCAGCCGACAATCCTGTAGAACAAGATTATTCCATCGGTTGCGTTTCAACGCCCGCAGGAAGTTGTTTTGCATATGCGCGTTTCAGGGGCGAAAACGGCATTCCCAATCTTGTTTTCATGTCTGCCGCGATTGAAATGACCGTAAACAAACAGGGAAAACCTTATTACAATATTGATCTCCACTCTATTATCACAGGAATTGAATCAGAAGATAACGGGCAACAATATTTTGACCCTGCAGTTTGTTTGTGTCTGGTTACCACCGATGACGAAGATGGAACAACCAATACCCAATTGAATGAACCGCAGGATAAAGAAGAATGTTATGCATCCCTCTGCTACATCCAACAATCATTGGCCGTATGTCTGAGCGGCGGAGCACTGGATTGCATCACCAACCAATGCTGGCTTGATCCGCTTATGCAAGAGCATGCCTATCAAGAATTTACAAAGATTATAGGCTCTACATCTGTTCCAGAAATCATCACAAAACATCTCGACTATCTGGAAATGATCGAAGGAATTATCGCAGAAATCAGCGAAGAGTTCGGCGATTCAGATATGCCGGAAAACAGCCCAAAACCCTATATGATGTAGGAGAAAACTATGACATCACCAAGCCCATCGGCCCCTTACAAATTTTCATGGGAAGATATCCAAACGATTTTCCAGATGGAGAATCCAGCTATTTATAAATCTGTCACAGAAACATTACCTCTTCGGTACATGATCGACCGCGTTCATGAGTTAGCGAGTTATGCGGGATCTCCCACACAGGATTTCTTTGCCAATCGTCCGAACCTTGATAACATCCAATGCCAAGTCGTATC
>DMIT01000045.1 GCA_003452275.1 Rhodospirillaceae bacterium
TGGGGGATTGCTGGGCGGGATATCTTGCCATTTCTCCGCGCGACTGGGTCACGCGCCCTGCCGTATCGGGGTGGGATGAAAAATAACTGAATTGCGCCTCTTCCTTGCCCTCCGCTTGCGCCATGGTCGTGTGATACAGATTCATATCGCGCAGAAAATTCGACATGCCCGCCATGTCATATCCCGACTTTGACAAATATCTGACTCCCAATTGGTCGGCCTGTGTTTCCTGATCGCGGGAATAGGACGACATATAAAGATTGCTACCCAGACCGATAGCCTGTGATGCCGCGGGAACGCCGATGGCGGCACTCAACACCGTTGCCCCCAGTTGGGTCAACATACCTTGCGAATAGCGCGCAGCCTGATGACGGGCGGCAACGTGCCCGATTTCATGGCCCAATACCGCTGCTAATTCGGCTTCGCTATTGGCCACCGCCAATGTTCCGCGCGTTACATACACATATCCGCCGGGAAGCGCAAAAGCATTCACAATCGGGGAATCCAGAACGGTGAAACGATACTGGACATCTTGCCGTTCGCTATATTGCGCCATTTTTTGCCCGACTTCGGTCACATAAGCCTGAATTTTCGCGTTATTATAAACCCCGCCATATTGCTTGATAATTTCTTCATGCTGGGCGGCACCGATGGATGCCTCCTGTTGCGCAGGCATCAACCCTGTGAATTCGCTGCGGCCGGTCATCGGGTTCTGGGTGCATCCCGATGCAAATAGCAGTGTAAAAAGAGACAGTGAAAAAACTGTGGCCTTGCAAAAATGCCGAACATCCATGATTGTATCCTTATGCAAAAAATCTGGCTTTTATGTTTGTTACTTATGCTGATTGGATGGACATCTTCTCAAGCCGCTGATGCCGTGTCAACTCTGCCGACAGAAAAGCCCACCCCGACCATTCCTTATGCCATCGACACCAAACGCGAAATCCGTCAGGCGGCCCCCGTCAGGATCAAAAAGACCGTCGATGCCAATGCCCTGCTGTCTGAATCCGGAGAGATTTATTCGCTGACCGGCCTTGATATTCCCGATGATAACGACACCGCCCCCAAAACACAAAAAAGACTGTCCGGATTAACCGAGGGGAAAAAATGCACCCTTTATCAAACACGGTCGGACAAGGTCGGGCGCATCAACCGCATGAACCAGATTGTCGGTCAATTCACCTGCGGGAAAGACGAAACATGGATTCAAGGCATCCTGCTGTCCGAAGGTCTGGCGCGAGTGCGCACGACGCCCGAAAATAAAACCCAGTCTGCCGCTATGCTGGCCTTGGAACAAAAAGCCCGCGACCGGAAAATCGGCCTCTGGGCCTTACCGATGAACGCCGTCTTTACGCCAGTGACCGCCGCCCAGCATGCCAATAGCTTCGGGATCGTCGAGGGTACTGTTTATGCCACATCACAAAACCGCAATGCGATTTTCCTGAATTTCACAGCGGACTGGAAAACCGATTTCAGTATCGGCATCCCTGCAACTCTGCGGAAAGATTTTGCCAGATTGCGCATCGACCCGATGGCCCTGAAAGGAAAGACAATCCGCGTGCGCGGATGGCTGAGGAATTATAACGGCCCCTATATCGAGCTGGATCACGCCGAGCAACTGGAAATCATCGCGGATAAATCGACGACCTCTACAGGCCCTTCTGCCGCCGCAATCGTCGAAAAAATCATAGAATCGACTCTCCCGCAAAACACCCCGTCATCCGCGGGTGAGAATAAACAATTCATGCACACGATTGGCGGCAAGAAAACGCAAGACATCATCACCCCCGAACCACCGCCCATCGAAGAACCGAAACTGCCGGAAATTCCAAAGCCGGTGGCCCCCTCCGTTCAACGTCCGTTAAACCGGTGATAACACAGATGAATTACGGCTGCGAAGGTGAAGGATTTTCATTTTGCGGCTCACCCACTCTTGACGCGCGCTCCACGGCAGCTTCACGTCTCTTCATGGCTTGAACAGTATCCTGAAGCCATGGTTTTACCACATGCTCAACAATCGCATGGGGAGCGTCTGACGCACTGAAAGCCGCTACCAAAAAACCAGCTACTAAATATTTATTCATCGCTGCCACCTCATTCTATCGTACGTTACACAGTATAGTTTATCGATAGACACCCTTACTATATGTTATGGCAATTTTCAACCATTATTTGCCCCCGTTTTTATTTCCAGCCTTTTCCTGCCAAGGCTTTTCCGCTATCCCTTATCTATGGCCAAACAGATTGATCTTTCATTAGCGACGCCAAAATCGTTGAGCTATGCCTCGGCCCTGCATCCGCGCCCGATGCGCGAATTATTCCCGCCGCTGACCCCTTATTCCCAAGGCTTTTTGTCGGTCGATGAGACACATACGATTTACTGGGAACAAAGCGGCAATCCCGACGGGGTTCCCATTCTGGTGCTTCACGGCGGGCCAGGCGCGGGGGCGACCGCAAGCCATCGCCGCTTTTTTGATCCTGAATTTTACCGCATTGTTATCTTTGACCAGCGCGGCGCAGGGCGTTCACACCCACTCGGCAGCCTGAAAAATAACAGCCTGACCTATCTGGTCGGGGACATGGACTTATTGCGCCGGCATCTGCGGATCGACCGCTGGCACTTATTCGGCGGCTCATGGGGCAGCACCTTGTCCCTCGCCTATGCCATTGCCTATCCGCAGCATTGCATCAGTATGATCTTGCGCTCCATCTTCCTCATGGAACAAAGCGAGGTTGATTGGTACATGACCGGCATGAAAAATATTTTCCCCGAAAGCTGGGAAGACTTTGCGCGCGGCGTGACGGATGAAAAAGACTTGCTGACCTCCTATCACACCCGCCTGACCAGCCATGACGACCGCATAGCGATTGAGGCCGCCATGCAATGGAACGCCTATGAAACCGCCTGCGCCTCTTTCTTCCCGCAGAAAGAAACCATCACCTCGGACGACCAGAGATATTACGCGCTCGCCATGGCGAAAATCGAGGCGCATTATTTTTATACGCAAGCAATTCCCGACAGCAAAAGCCTGCTCAATGACATTGATAAAATCCGCTCTATTCCCGCAAGTATCATTCAGGGACGCTATGATATTATTTGCCCGATGATCTCGGCCAACCGCCTGCATGGCGCATGGCCCGAAGCCGACTACGTGATTGTGCCCGATGCCGGCCACAGCTTCCTCGACCCCACCTTGCGCACCCGACTGATCGAAGCAACCGAGTCTGCAAAATCTCTCAAATAATCACGGGGTAGCCCCCCTTCCCTGACAGGAGATTAAAGGGGCTCAGGGCTATCAGGCGTAGCGGGTGGCGGCAGCAACAGCGGTGGATTTTTAGCTCTCTCCACCTGCCAGCGCTCACTCCGCAACTGCTTCACAGCCTCACGAGTCATCAGCTTCAACATTTGATGTGATGCGCCATTGAATATCTTTTCCAACTCGCGATAAACATCATCAAACTCGCTGACATTAAAAGCTTTTATTTGGTCTACCTCGAGTAACTCTGGAAACACCTGCTTTACCAGATCCATGCGGGCCTCATAAGCCTGATCACCTGATACAGCCTGTATATTGCCGTTCATCAGCAAGACAAGTTTTTGAACATAGGGATCTGGCGGCACATTTCTTTGAGATATCTCGCTTTCACGCACACGCATCACCCCTATCAGGATTCTTGCCAGCTGCGCAAATTCAGCCTCCGTCCGATCCGGGCCATACTCTCTTTTAACAACCCTGACCATATCATTAAATTCCGTCACATCAGCAACTTCGGCTTTCTCAGTTGCAAGTAACAATGAAAAAACATCATTTACCAAACGATCACGAATTTCCCGGGCAGTCGAAGAGTCATCGCCGTCAATATTGCCGTTGGTTAATCTTATTAATTTATTCAAGAAAGACAGACTCATCACAATTCACTGTAGTTTGATGTTTCATTTTCTTTCCTTTTACCAGCATCATTTTATTATGTCAATAATTGAAAGTATCACCATCATTTCCCCCCTCCCCGTCATTGCGAGGAATGAAGCGACGTGGCAATCCAGACTCAGAGTATTTGCCACCAAAACGCGGAG
>DMIT01000171.1 GCA_003452275.1 Rhodospirillaceae bacterium
ATTGTCAAGATGCTCTTATTATCGGTTTCTCTGATGTATCTGGCGCAATAAAATATCTTGAAACAATCAGCCCCGAACAATATCCCGATACATGCATTGTTGACGCCATATCCTCTTTGTTGGGAATGGGAATTCCTTCTGTCAACTTAGATTCAGGACTCAAGTCTGCTTTAGAGTTAGAGAGATTCTACAACCAGCACAAGCGCACAGGAACAAGATTCATTTTCAAATCAGAGAATGCTGGTTTTGCAATGAGTGCCCAAACCAAATTTAAAGAGATTCGCCCTGATACTGCATCTGGTATCATGACAAGACACAATGCTTATCTGCAAATAGAAAAGCAAGTGAACTCCACCCTATGTATGTCTTTGAAAACTTGAGAGGAGAGCCTTTACGCCATCTCTACAATGTCTGGGATGAGATTGCAGACGTCAAAGCAAAGGGGCATGAAACCTCGATTGAGTTTGATTATGCAGATGGACCTCCGAAAACTGGCATAATTGTGAGAAGCATTAATGATTTGAAGAGTATTCCGTACGGTAAGAAAGCCATTCTGATAGCAGAAAGATTTCCCGAAGATATGCTGCAATACGCCCATAATATTGCGGCCATTATCATTGAAAAAAATGACGAGATGGCGAGTCATATCCGTTTCATTATGAAACCGTTAGGGATTTCAATTATGGCTGGAGCCATACACCCTATACCAGTTGATTTATCTGGGGAAATAACTGTCCATCCGCTAGCAAAGAAACTCTATCTTGAGCCTGTAAATATCATCGACATGGGACAAGGAATGTCCCGCATGAATACTTATATCAAAGAAATGAGCGCAGTTGCTCGCCATCTTTGCGAAAGAACAAGCATGCATCTTCCTCATTTTCGTACAAATATTTCTGGTCAAGAACATAGAGACGACACTCTCTTTGTTGGCTTGACACGTACGGAGCAGTTCTTAAGTCCATATGTGGATGCAACCGCCTTTAGTAAACTACGCGAATTTCTTATCGGCCGCGGTGCTGACCTAAGAGAAATTTTTGCAAAGGCAGGAGATAAATATAGACATATCCCCTTCGTACAAAATAAAAGAAAATCTTATGAATCAGAATTTCGATTGGTTGCACCACTCCCCACGCGAGTATCACAATTTGAACCTGAAGACGTCTTAAGACTCCTTGACATTCCAGCCGAAGAATTCTTTTGGGCGGAAGACCTTAAGAAGTTTAAAAATTTGTACGGGAATGCAAGAGGTGTAAAACTTGCTCGATTGGTTCCAGATTTATACATCATGCAATTGAGGAATTTGGAGAGATTTGGAAAATTCCATCAAGATGGCCCTCCATTCATTCTTATTCCTGCCGTGGATTGCGCCGATGATGTTCATTTTGTACAGCACTGCGCTGAGAAAGCATTACCGGCACATATATTCAGAATGATGTATTTTGGAGCTATGATTGATTCAAAACTTGCGTGTAAAAACGTGGGCGACATAGCGACAAGTGTTTCTCATATCAGTATAGGAAGCAATGATTTAACCGCTGATGTGCTTGGCATATCTCGTCAGAATCCTGAAAATGCTCATCAATTTACTTCTTTGCCGAAAGATCTGATCCCCGTACTTTCCGAACTGGTAAAAAATGCAAGAGAAGCAAACCCCCGCATTACAATTTCCCTATGTGGTGAAGCTGCTGCTGATATTCACTCTATCCTTGCACTTGAAGAGGCAGGGATTTTTATCGACTATTTTTCTGTTCCATCAACTTATAAAGACGCACGGCTTTTGCCTTTAATCTATGCTGATATGAAGTCCGAAAAATTCTGCGGCCCGCTTAAGGAGGATGAGATGACTTTCCGGCTTCCACCCAGAGAATCAGAATATGCACCAAGATAAGGGAAAAATCTGGACATTGTAATCAATTGGAGCGGGTGATGGGCTTCGAACCCACGGCCTAAACCTTGGCAAGGTTTCGCTCTACCCCTGAGCTACACCCGCATCCTGTAATGATTAACAGGGTGGTTTATAGCCACCCTGTTACTAAATTGCAAGCAGGAAAATAGCCCAAATCCAATATTTTTTATGCAGACGCCAATTGCTGGAAATTTTGCAATTCGCCGACCTGAATCAGGGACGCATAATAGCCGGAGGCTTTGCCCGTGGCTTTATCCGGCTCGATGACAACCAGAGAACTGCGTCGCTGGACTTTTTCCGCTACGCCGGCGCTTAATTCATAATGCATCAAATCGCCTTCATGGTCGGGGAGATCATATACCAGCATAAACAGGCGTTGATCGCGGTAATATTCGATGCGTTTAATGTCGGCGGGCAGCACGCAATCACTCACGATTGCCAAATCACCATCCGGAAGTTCACCAAGGGAAAAACTCATGATATACCTCCTGGGCCCCCAAGGCCGCCAATGGATGGGGCTGGCTGGGCGGGGCCCGCAGGTTTTGATGTTTCAAATGGCTTAGCACCCATTACGCTCACATCCGCTCCTGCGCCGGTTAAAGGGGTAACAATATTCAATTCCCCTACATCAAATCTTTGAGCCATGACCTTAACTCTCCCTCAGAATAAATTATCTATATATTATGTCATACATTATGTTTATTATCAAATTATTGAAAATAGATAGAATTTGACGCAATTTTTATTCTGTTACATAACTATTATAGCTTGAATAGGTTATCGAAATGCAAACAAATCCACCCTTTTATGCACAGAATCTGCTGGATTTCCTGACAAATTTGCAGATTTCGTACAGGCTTTATACCCATGAACCTGTTTTCACGGTTGAGGAAGCGCATAAAGTCGATAAAGAAATCCTCGGCACCCATACCCGCAATATGTTTCTGCGCGATAAAAAAGAACGCATGTTTCTTGTAACCCTGCGTCACGACACCCCGATTGATTTAAAGAAATTATCAGATTTATTGGGGGTCGGACGGTTTTCATTCGGCTCGCCCGAGCGTCTATGGACTTATCTGGGGGTTAAACCGGGTTCCGTTACACCTTTATCCATTCTGAATGACACCGGCAAAAAAGTCTCGCTTGTCCTTGAAAAAGCCATGATGGAGGCTGATCTGGTCAATTTTCACCCGCTTGATAATTCCATGACGATCGGGATGACACCATCAGAATTAATGACAATTCTTGAAAAACAGGGTATTACACCCCAGATCATAGATCTGAGCCCTGCGACTCCTGATGATAACCAGATTTAAAGAGTAAATCATGTTGATTGGTGTTACCCCTCATAAAGCGACCCAGAAAGAAACGGCACTCGTGAATCCCAAAGCGGATGGTGCCTTTATCTTTGAAACCTCGACCGCGTTGTTTGAAAACGACGTGCTGAAATTATCTCTTAAAAAACCGGTTCTGGTCGAATTCTGGGCCCCGTGGTGCGGGCCGTGTAAACAATTAATGCCGGTTCTGGAGCAACTGGTCGGCGCACGTCAAGGCAAGGTCGCGATGGCCAAAGTCAATATCGATGAAAGCCCCGAACTGGCCCAAGCTTTCCGCGTGCAATCCGTTCCCATGGTTGTCGCCCTGTATAAAGGACAGCCAGTGACCGGATTCGCAGGGGTACGCCCGCCCAAAGAGATTGACCATCTGATCGAACAACTGATCGCCATGCATCATCAAGACCAGCCCGAGGCGCTGGATATTCCCGTAGCGCTTAAAGAAGCGGCCTTGATGCTCGATGCGGGTGATCTGGCCAGTGCGCAAAATCTTTATGCCGCCATTTTGTCGCAGGACGGGTTGCAGGTCGAGGCTTATGTCGGCATGGTTCGCGTCATGATTGCGGCGGGTGATATCGAACAGGCCGAAGGTATGATAACCGGCGCACCCGAACAAATTGCAGGGAACGCGAAATTCGCCGCCGCCAAAACCGCACTCGACCTTGCCAAAAACACTTCCAACGCGGGGGATTTGTCTATTCTTGAACAAAAAATGACCGCCCATCCCGATGATCTGCATATCCGCTTCGCCTATGCCGAAAGCTGCTTCGCGCATGGTGACAAAGACAAGGCGGTGGATGCGCTGATCGCTATTATCCATGCCGACCGCGCATGGGAAAATGACAAGGCGAAAACCCTGCTGCTCAAATATTTCGAAAGCTGGGGGTTTGCCGACCCTGCCAGCGTGACGGGCCGGAAGAAACTATCCCGCGTCCTTTTCTCTTAAAGCAAACGCACTATGTCTTAGCATTATGCCCTATAACCCGTTTGACCCCCCTTTTGAAGATTTGCCAGAGGTAATCCCGATCTTTCCTCTGGAGGGAGCTTTATTGTTGCCGCGGGGGGAATTGCCGCTCAATATTTTCGAACCGCGCTATCTGGCGATGGTGGCTGACGCGCTGAAGACAAACCGTTTGATCGGGATCATTCAACCCGATTTCAAAACCGGATGCGTGGGACGTATTGTCCGGTTTGAGGAAGAGCAGGACGGGCGCTATCTCATTAGCCTGCGCGGCTTGTGCCGTTTCAAACTGGGGATGGATATCACTGCGCCGACCTTAGCCTATCGCCGCGCCCGGGTTTCGTGGCAGGAATTTGCGAAGGATATGGTGCGGATGGATTGCCTCGGGATCGATAAAGGACATTTGAAAAATTTGCTGCGCCAGTATTTTGATTCCCAAGGCCTGTCAATGGACTGGGAATTGATGGACGAAGTGGCGGACGAAGGATTATTTACCGCCCTTGCCATGGTCTGTCCATTGCCGGCATCGGAAAAACAGGCTTTGTTAGAAGCCTCGTGCTGCAAAGCCCGCGCCGATTTATTTATCAAATTGCTGGAAATGGCGTTACAATCGGGGGCGCATAGCCCGCCCGCCCGCCACCATTAGAGTA
>DMIT01000175.1 GCA_003452275.1 Rhodospirillaceae bacterium
GGAAGTATTGCGTAAAACTTTGCCCAAAGCCGGAAAAACTGTGCGGTGGACGATGATAATTTCCGCAGGAATGATTGCTGTATTCTTGGCTTTGACCATGCTAAAGAGCGGGCCGGTACCGCTCTGGCTTAACTTTCTTGTAGAATCGACTCTCTCAACAATCCACGCAGGCTGATAAACTCGTCCTTGACCCAGAAAACCGGTGTGGATTTCACATCATGCAACACAATCGGCACATTTTGCTGATAAAGACTTTTGAAAAAAGTTTCTTTATCAAACAAATCATAGCCGATCAGCTTATCCGTAATTCCCCCAGTGAGGAAAAGCGCGCCATAACTGTATCCGAATGCCAGAACCTGATGGGCAAATAGCCCCAGAATTTCGTGATAATATTTTAAAGCCTGACACGCTACCGGATTATTCCGCCCTGCGTCCATCAGATGATGAGTATCCGTATACTCGCAATCCAGATGATGGCGGCGACAAAGAATTTTATAAATATTGAGAAGACCATCCCCCGATAAGGCATCTTCGTAAATCGGGGTCGTTTTATCTTTCTTGAAAGATTGCAATTCATCAAACAAAGCAATCTGTTCAGGCGTCACAAGAGCAGGAAGCATATGCCCGCCATGGGTACGCTGAACATATTTTCCGGGCAATATATAGGCAAGTCCTAACCCCGTTCCAGGGCCAATGACTGCCATGGGCAGACCCGTATCAGGCAATATGCGGACACCGCCGATATGAACCAGATCATGGGTTGCGACATTCATCAAGCCCAGCGCATTGGCCGCAAAATCATTGACTTTGATAATTTTAGAGACCGGAAAAATAGCACGAATGCTTTCTTGTTCGACGATCCAGTGATTCCGGTCACTTTTTGCAATCAAGATATCGGTAATAGAAAGCGGATCAAATTGCTCTGGCCCCATAAAACTGATAAGGGCTTCTTCCACGCTTGAAAATTGATCGATTCTGAATTTCTGTGGTTCATGCAAAAAATGCTCGCCGTCATGCGACAAAGCAAACCGGACATAAGTACCGCCAATATCAACCACGCATTTTGTCATGACTATCCTTGTATCTTCTATTGCTTCAAGGATGATAATAGATTTTCGATGTCCTGACCAGTCCAGTCGGCATCCCCGACAATCTTCTTGAAAATTGTACCGCCTGTCGAGACGATGAGGGTTTCCGGCAATTTAAAAGTCTGGAAAATATCGGTCGTTATTTTCCGTTTCTGGTCACGCGCGATCAGAAAATTAGAAGGTGGCACCGCAATTTTTTTCAGAAAATTCTTGATTTTATCGTCATGGACATCGGACGATAAGGCAATAATCACAATATCAGGATGATCGGCGGCCAATTTCACCAGCTTTGGAAATTCGACCACGCAAGGGGCACACCATGTCGCCCAGAAATGAATCAACACCACCTGCCCTTTGAAATCTTTGATGTGATGAGATTTTCCGGACAAATCGACAAACGCGAAGTCAGGAACTTTTTCACTTTCTGGTTTTTCTTCGGCAATAACAGGTGAAGGTGCCGGTTCGGGTTTCCCGTTATGCAATGATCCGTCGAGCCAGAATGTAAGTCCCGCCCCCAATAAAACGGTCACGATCAAAATGATGATATTAATGCGCATGATGACCCTTTCCTGTCCCTAGGATTTGATAAGCAAGAATAGCAATCAAACCGGCCTCGAGGACAGCAAATCCACCCAGCCCCCAGAAAACGCCTTCGATAAATCCGTAAGAATGCAAACCGATGCCCAGCAAATTGACACCCACCCATGCCACTGCCACAATCACCGATAAGAATGCCATTCCGCAAACCCAGAATAAGCGCGAAATCTGTCCCGCAATTTTTCCATGAATCAACCAGATAAGCCAAAGCACGATCAGCAGCGCGCCATTTTCTTTCGGGTCCCATCCCCAGAAACGCCCCCATGATTGATCGGCCCAGATTCCACCGAGAATCGTGCCCACCGTTGTAAAAAGGAGTGAAAACAAACTATGAGTCGTGATGATTTGAATCAGATCGGCATCATCCGCTTTGGTCGCAGATTTACGAAAGGCTTGACGCACCAGAACCAAATGCGCCAGCACCGAGGTAAATAAGCACCATCCATATCCGATGGTGATACACAGCACATGCGTCGCAAGCCAGAACTGGGTATTCAGAACAGCTCCCAGTACTTTCATGTTATCGCCTTCACCGGCCATTGAAACCCCCAACAGGCCAATCATGACCCCGGAGATGGCCCCACACAAGATACCACTTCCATTCTTAAGACGACGTTCCCCCAAGAGAGCAACCAGAGCGGCAATCACCGTCACAAATAAAATGGATTCGTACAAAGTTCCGACAGGGGGGCGTTCCATGACATAAATACGGACGGCCAATCCTGCGCATTGGGTGACAATCGCAAGGAATAAGAACCCCAAGGAAATTCGATAAAGATAAATATTCTTCCCTGCAAAATTCGCGAGCGAAAAACATAATGACATCACAAACATGACAATCGCAATCTGGAATGGTGCGATATGATTATAAAGCACTTCGATATTTAACCGCGCCGCATCATGATTCATTGAATGCAATGTTGCCGACCAGTCTTGTGCATTTCCTTTTTGCCATGCGGCGGCAAGACTGATCCAGTTTTGTAATTCTTCTTCAGTCGCGGGGGAGCCCTTCCCGTCATTGATTAATTCCCATGGGCTGGCATATTCCTGCCCAGTCCCCGACGGAATGACACGGAATAATTTATTGTTATTTCCGGCATCTGAAATGGTTTTGAACTGCCAGCCGAGCGTCACCAATTCCTGTTCGGAAGCCGTATATTTGGAAGGGTCCTGACCTTGCCGTTTGATAATGGCTTTGACTTGATTTTCAATGTCAGGACTGATTTTCTGAAGCGCATAAAATGTAACCGGCGCAGATGCAGAAAGATCGGCTTTCTGACGCCATGCAGGTGATAATTCGATACTGAGTGGCAACACAGATGAGAAACTGCGCAGAATATGTGTGTATTCCAATGCATTTTCATGTATAGCCAGCAGGTTTCTTTCAGAAGGACTTAAATTTTTATCCGCAGTCGCCATCAGATGACTGACTTGCGGCGCAGTTTTCTCTAACCCGGGAACCAGTTCGACATAGCTATATAACGGTTTCTTACGTTCCTCTAACCCGAAATGATGACGGGTCATGGCATCATCAACCAGAAATATTTTTTCTTCTACTGCTTCCGATGGATTAAACAAAGAGTTGGCAAGCCAGACAAGTGGCATGACCCCCGTTGGATTTTCTTTTTTCGAAAATTTGAGAATCTCGAGGCGAGCAAAGCTATCCAACGGCTTGATACGACCCTCATGCAAAATAGGCAGTTTGCCGAATTGATCCATCGGCAGGTCGTTCTCCGCCGCAATTGCCATACCGGAAAACATGAGAAGAATAAGGGCCAGAATATATCTAAGCATGTGATCCCCTTCGTCCCGCGATACGGATAACCAAATGGAGGATAAGCCCCGCCGCAATAATCAGGGTCGAGATATAAGGAAATAAACGTCCTTTATTTTCCACCACGGTCAACACCGTATAGGGTTTATCACCCGTCACATCGAAAGAAGATTGGTATAATGTATAACCGCGATAACGCAACGGTTCATTCATTTGAATGACTGCGGGCCATGATACCCCGTTATCTGTGACTGTAATGGTGGATTGATAGGCGCGCGCCATATCTGTTCCCGGGTGGAAATCCTGTTTGAATGTCTGCAAGCTGATCGAAAACGGCAATTCACGCTTTTTGCGTTCAATGGCGATGGTGTAGGTGACAGGCTTCTCGCCAGCAGCGGATGCAATCTCAATCTGCGGAGGTTTCGGAAATTTATCAAAGGTCAGATATTTGCCATTCATAGCGTCACCGGCACCGTCAACAGCAAACTCAATGCCTGTCATGTTCTTTTCATCCTGCGGATCGGATGGTTTCAAATCAAGTTGCATGAATTTTCCGGGACTTGTCCACCCCGTTTGATCGGCTTCTGCACGACGACTGATCCCGCAATTAAAACAGGATTTGTTAATCGTGATCGAGAATTCAGTCTGCAAAGGATAAACTTTCAATCCATCCCGCACCTGTTCGAACGGCAATTGATAGATGATATCTTGGCCATTTCTGACCACAAACATGCGCTGGTGATAATCCTCGACAATATTGGATGTATCGCCTTCGCCCACCATTAAATATCCGTCATGCGATGTGAAATAGGTAATGGCCCCGCCCAGAATCAAAACTAATACGCCGAAATGAGCCACGATGGTTCCGGCTTTTGCCCATGACCAATGACTTTTGAACAGGAATTTTGCCAATAGATTTATAAATAAAAGAGTAATAAGCGTTAGCCCCCCCGGCAACGGAACAAACCCCAACACATAAAAATAAGAAGAAAAATAACGTTCCTGCGCGACAAGAATCCCTAATTCTTTTTGAGAGATGGTACCAACCACCAACACAAGAATCATGAAGGGCAATACCCAGAATAAAATATCAGGGTGCGCTAATCTGAAGCCGATTTTTTTCATGTTTGTGAAACAGATACTCATGCGGTCTTTTTATATGAAAGACCGCGGCATTCCAACTATAAAACAAAGAACCGCTTTATTATTCCGGTAAAACAGCAGGTACGGTTTCAGTGCGTACGGCTTTTCCCTTGCCATCCAGAATCGTCATGCTGATCTGATAGGTTCGCGGGGTTTTCGCCTTTTCGACCTTGTGCGAGATTTGCAGCCCTGCATTCGGCACAGTGGTCAAATTATAACCACGCTGAATCAGGCTTTGTCTTAAATAATGATCCAAAGTCGTATTATTGACATCCGCAGGCGTCGACATCAGGTTCAAAGGCGTACCATCTTTAGGAAGATTGGGCTCCATCTGGGCGACCAGTTCATAAACCGCCCCTTGCCATGCTGCGGTACTGGAAGCCATTTTTTCCGTATCACTGATAACAGCAGACCGAACCCACGGGCTAGACGGGGCTGGCGAGGATAAAGGGGTACTATCCTGATAACGATATCCTTTTGCCATCGACTGGGTAGAGAGCATCGTGCTGCGCACCGTATCGGACGGAACATTATCAACACTGGTACATGCAGAGAGAGCAAGCACCGAAGCCATTGCCAGCAATAGGGAAAAGAAGCGGTTGTCTACCATCATATCCTCGTGAAAATAAAGCCAATTTCTTGTTCGGATCAGGGAAGTCCCCCATAACGAATGAAAGGAGTTTAACAGGAAACAGGGCGAAAGAATAGTACCCGATTAAGCCGCATTGCCGGAGGTCATTTTCATTTTCTCAATGGTTTTGGTAGTGCTTAAACCTTCGGTCAATTGGATCAGTTCGATTTTCCCGCCAAAACTGGCCATGATTTTTGCTTCGGGCAGTTTATCAATCGTATAATCACTGCCTTTGAAATACACATCCGGCTGGATCACACGGATCAAATCTCCGGCACTGTTATCTTCGCCTTCTTTTTCTGCACCAAAGAAAACGATCAGATCAATGGCGCTTAATCCGCCAATCACCGTCGCGCGGGATTCTTCATCATTCACAGGGCGGGTGGGGCCTTTCAGCAACTGAATAGATTGATCGTGGTTCAACCCTAAAACCAGACGGTCGCATTTACTGCGTGCCATATTCAGATAATTCACATGCCCCGCGTGCAGAATATCGAAACATCCATTGGTAAACCCGATTTTCAATCCGCGGGCACGCCATTTTTCAATTTGGCCACGCGCGGATTCCCAATCCATTATTTCCGCAGTATGGGCATTGTTGATAGAAGGCGCAAATCCTTCCGGTGATTTTAACACCTCGATCAATTCTTTTTGACGGACGGGTGCAGTACCGACTTTACCAACGACAATCCCTGCCGCAATATTGGCAATGGTTGCCGCATCGACCAGAGACGCCCCACAAGCAAGACCTGCTGCAATAGTCGCAATAACCGTATCCCCCGCACCCGACACATCATAGACTTCCCGCGCGGTTGTTCTTAAATGCACAGGTTCTTTGTCCGCTGCGACAACACTCATTCCATCTTGGGATCGGGTGGCCACGATATTACGAATTCCCGATGAGGCCATTAACTGTTGTGCCGCCATCGTAATATGAGCATCGGTATCCACCGCCATACCGGCAGTGGCCTCGGCCAGTTCTTTCTTATTCGGAGTAGCCACCGTTGCACCGCGATATTTGGATAAATCCGATCCGCGTGGATCAACCAGAACCGGAATGGAATATTGGTTGGCCAGATCAATAGCCACACGGATAACCTGATCGCTCAACACCCCGTAACCATAGTCTGACAAAATCACCGCCTGATTTTGAGGCAGCAGAGATTCAATATGCGCAATCAGTTCTTTTTCGATTGCAGCCGAATAGGTTTGAACAGGTTCGGTGTCCACACGGAAAACCTGCTGATGGGCAGACATATAACGGGTTTTGACGGTCGATGGCGTTGCTGTACTGGTTACCAGTCCAGTTCCATCGGCTCCACAATCATCCACTAGATCGCGAATCATTTGCGCGTCCAAATCATTCCCGATGACCGAGATAATCGATGCTTTGACATGCAAACCGGACAGGTTGGAAACTGTGTTCCCCGCTTGCCCTAACATGCGGTTTTCTTGTCGTGCGACCATAACCGGTATCGGGGCTTCGGATGAAATACGATTGACATCGCCGCGGATGAAACGATCAAGGCAAATGTCGCCGATCACCAAAATGCGGGTTTTCTCGAATTGAGCGACCCACTCAAGGGCATCAGGCATGGCGATCATTGCTAAGCTCCAAAAATAAAGTGAAGAACCCAATAAAACTGCGGAATTTTTTGCATGATCGTAAGGATTTGTCAACTTTTATAGTGTGTAATAGGGGTGTAGGTTTGTAGGGGATACGATTCCGCCAAAAAACGGGGAGATAATACAAAGTGCTTAATCAAAACAATAATAAGCCCGCAAAAGTGGCTCGAACAGGGGTCTTCAGCTCTATTAACTCCTATTTGAAACGCAACCGTGTGGGGGAAATTCTTGTTTCCCGCGGAAAATTGTCTCCGGCGCAGCTTCAAGAAGCTTTGAGTCTGCAAAGAGAACAGAAAATCCCGATCGGGCGTGTTTTGTTGAATCACGGGCTGATTAGCCGCCGTGAATTGCATTTTGCCTTGGCCACCCAATCCGCCCTGCGCACGATTGTAGCGATGATTACTATTCTGGGCGGCCTGACCACCATGTCATCCAAATCCTTTGCGGCCGGTATGAAAGATATTCCGCAATCCATTTCCGTTGCTTTTACCAATATTTCTGCCGGTTCGATGTCGGGAGCGATTGTCAGGGGGGCCCCTTTATTCGGGACAAGCGAACGCGCTTCAGCCGACCTTAGTTCCTTTACCAAGTGGAGCGCGATGTTTGACCGCTTTTCAAGCGAAGTGAATAATGGCTCTTCAAACGAAGTCATCCAAAAATGGAAAAGTAATTTAGCCCCTTTAAACGGCCTGCCACTCAGTCAAATGGCAAATGAAGTCAACAACCTCATGAATAAAGTTCGCTATATCGGCGACCAGAAAAATTGGGGCAAATCCGACTATTGGGAAACCCCTGTCGAATTCCTGACCTATGGCGGCGATTGTGAAGATTTTGCCATTGCAAAATATGCTTCTCTCCGCGCGTTGGGCGTCCCTGACCGAGCCATGCGGATTGCGATTGTAAAAGACCTGCAAAAGGGCATCCCTCACGCCATTCTGATCGTATACACCGAAAATGGGCCCATGGTTCTGGACAACCAGATCAAACGCATGACCGAAGCCAGTTCCATTTCGCACTATAAACCGATTTATTCTATCAATAGAACAGCGTGGTGGTTGCACACAGACGGCAATAATTCAAACCCAACCCAGATTGCATCTGCGGCCAGATAGAGCAAGTTCTGCGATTTGATCGAAAAGATATTATTCCGCCGAAGCCAGCTTAACAGCTGGTTTTACGTTTTGGGTATATTCTTCACCCATCGCCCGCACGTTTCTTTTGAAATTGTTCAGATCATTGCCTTGCAGGGCATTGTCAGTCGAGAATTTAACCGAAGACGGGTTAACCTGAACATTGTTCACAAGGACTTCATAGTGAAGATGTGGGCCGGTGGAGCGACCAGTGGTTCCGACATAACCGATGATCTGACCTTGCTTGACTTTCATCCCGGGGCGAATGCCTTTTCCGAAACGGCTCATATGCGCATAGGCGGTGGAGATTTTCGAGGAATGGCGAATACGAACATAATTCCCGAAACTGCTGAACCGGCCAGCACGTTCAATGGCACCGTCACCGGATGCATAGATCGGGGTTCCAACCGGAGAAGCGAAATCCACCCCTTTATGCATCTTGGTATAACCCAGTACAGGGTGAACACGAGCCCCAAAACCGGACGACACACGACCATAAGCCACAGGCGTTCTCATCAATCCGGTTGACTGGCGGACGCTTTTCCCGTCAGCAGTATAATAATCCACTTTGCCGTTGGCGGATTCATAACGGTAAAGCGCATATTCGCGGCTGCCGACTTTTAATTTGGCAAAAACAATTTCACCGGTTTTGGCAACATAACCATCGGGGGTTTTATAACTATCATAGAGAACTTCCAGTTTATCGCCGGATTTAATGTCGCGCTGGAAGTCAACTGCGTAAGAGAATAATTTAATGGCATTGGCCGTCACACGGTCAGGTAAATCAGCGCGGTCGGCAGAACTATAGACCGATCCGTTAATAACCATTTGGCGGGCTTCGCGTTGTTTTTTGATTTCTTTTTCGCTTAATTCGGAAATGATGTCCCCGTTATCATCTCTTGAAACTTCAATGGTTTTAAGGGGGTCGGGTGCGAAAGTCAGGGCGGCTAATTGATAGCCTGTATCGGTATCGGCAGGTTCGAGAGTAATATTAAAGACCTGCCCCGGGCGAAGATTCTTCATATTGAAATATTTGGAAACCTGACTCACAACGTCTTGCGCTTCCGAAAACTCCAGACCGGCATCACTTAAAACCCCGGCCAGAGTATCACCCTTGCCAATTTCAATGCGGCGTTCTTCGGCTGCCGGCGATTCGCTTTCGGCACTTCGTTCCGCCAGCTCAACCGACTGCTTTACATTCGGGTCACGGCGAATTTGTCCATCTTTATCACGATGGACGTTCAAAGCTTCTTCAGAAAATAAATGACGCGCGGCAGATTGCGGATTCATGACATAGGATAAGATCGGGCCGGCTTCGGAAATACCGGCGGCTGGCTCAATCTCTGCAACCATTTCGACTGCATTCATATCTTCTTTGCTCGGCTGGATAGCCCCGCTGGCATACATACCGGTAATCAGTGCAACGCCGGCAACGGCACTGGCAACATAGCGAAGACGCAAACGGTTATCGCGGGTCAATACATATCTTGTTTTCAAATGAAGCAACCCCGACAGTTTTAAAAGCGCAGCTTCCCACACCGGCCTGTCGGCGGCAGAAGAATTGGCAAAAAATTGCGATGTTAAAGAAGATGAATTCATGGTGTGAAAAAAGCTGATTATCCGATGTGACGAAGAACTGTCTCTTTTGTTGCGTGAAGCATGATAGGTACTATTACCAAATTCCCGTTAGCGCGTGCCGAAGCAGCAAGGTTTGAATGTTGTAACATAAATATCACTCTTTTCCAAATTTGCCCCAAAATAAGCTTAAATTATACACAGGTTTAACACCTTGCCAAAAGGGGCGGCAAATTTCCGAGTGATCCTTTTAATGATATTGTTCTAAAGAGTCAACCATTATATTTTTCATAAAAAATATTGAACAAATCGATTGGCAATAATCCTTGGATTTTGCTATATTCTCTCCACCAGATCTTTTAGAAATGGCCTATCCACCCTCAATAAATTATAAAAAACATAGCCACTCATGACTGTCTGGGACATCTTAAGCAATTATTACCCTGCCTTTCTGACGGGTCTCTCTGTCACCCTGAAACTCTGCCTTATTATCTGGGGAAGCGGCTTGCTGATCGGTAGCGCCCTTGCTTTGGCAGGAATCAAATGCCCGCGATCAGTGGGGCTGCCCTCGCGGGGCTTCTCCTTCTTTCTGGGCGGCGTTCCCCTGATTGTCTTTTTATTCTGGCTTCATTATCCCGTACAGGCGATGTTCGATGTGGTGATTGACCCGTTTTATACGGCGGCCTTTACTTTATCGGTCGTCAATCTGTTTGCGGTGGCAGATATCGTGCGCGGCGCGCTTCATGATTTCCCCAAACAATATTTAATAGCGGCGCGAGTGACAGGCCTGACCCGCGGGCAAACCATTTTTAAAATCCAGCTCCCTTTAATCCTGCGCGAGATCTTGCCTCCCCTTCTTTTATTACAGGTGGCCATGCTGCACACCTCACTCTTCGCCAGCCTGATCTCGGTCGAAGAGATTTTCCGTGTGGCGCAACGCATCAACGCCCAGATTTACCGACCCGTTGAAATTTATACAGCCTTGGGCGTTTTCTTTCTGGCGGTCTGCCTTCCCATTAATGGATTCGCCCTATGGCTTAAATCCAGATTCACCCGTAACCTGTCGGAACAATAAGGATGGATGGAACAATTGACCGCATTCTTAAAAAATACGAGAAACAAACAAACGTGTTTCTACGTGTTGCCAACCCTGCGAAAGTTTCCCCATAATGCTGTCTGCCCGCAACATTCATAAATCCTATCAAGACCGAGTCATTTTAAACGGCGTGGATGTGGATATTGCACCGGGTCAGATTAGCTGTGTCATTGGCCCATCTGGAACGGGGAAGACCACTTTGCTGCGTGTGTTGTGCCAGTTGGAAAAAGAGGATGCAGGAGAAATTCTGGTCGATGGCGAGCAAAATACCGCGCCATGGCCAAAAGTGACTGCGGTCTTTCAGTCCTTGTTCCTGTGGCCGCATTTAACATTGCGGGAAAATATCATGTTGCCCGCCCGCAATCATAACCCGCAAGCGGATAAGGATATTGAAGGGCTGATAAAATTATTCGAGATGAATCATTTCATTGATCATTATCCTAATCAATCGTCGATTGGTCAGCGGCAGCGTGTGGCACTTGCCCGCGCGTTGATCCTCAATCCGAAATATGTTTTGCTGGATGAAATCACCTCTGCGCTGGATGTGGAGCAGACCGCAAGAATTCTGACAAAACTGACTCATTTGAAAGAGCGCGGGATCGGTGTTTTCCTGATTACGCATCATCTGGGATTTGCCAAGCGCGCCGCGGATCAGATCATTTTTATGAGCGATGGCAAAGTCACCGAACAGGGGCCGCCAGCCATACTGCAAACACCGACAACCGAGAGATTGAAACAATTTATGTCTCTGGCGGAAATCGGCGCCTAAATCTAAATCTGCTGCATCGCATGATGAATTTTGCCTGTCATCTGTGTTAAAATAAGAGACACATAAAATTTACTGAAACGGGTAATAGATATGTCCTTTGAAGAAACATTTGATCCTCCACCATCCATTATCAAATCTGCCCATATTAACGCTGATTCCTATAAAAGACTTTATGAACAATCGGTTAACGAGCCTGATATTTTCTGGGCAGAAATGGCAAAACGGCTGGATTGGGATAAATTTCCAACACGGATTAAAAACACGACCTTTGTCGATGATTTGTCGATCAAATGGTATGAAGACGGTGTTTTGAATGCTTCCTACAACTGCATTGACCGTCACCTGCCACACTGCGCCGATCAGGTTGCCCTGATTTTCGAAGGCGACGACCCGTCGGA
>DMIT01000141.1 GCA_003452275.1 Rhodospirillaceae bacterium
CGCCCCACATGGTGGCGATCCACGAAAAGATTTTAATCCCTGTCGGAACAGCAATCACCAGAGTCGCGGCGGTAAAATAAGCACGCGTATCGACGGAAAGGCCGGTTGTATACATATGGTGGGCCCATACGATAAAGCCGACAAAACCGATAGCCACCATGGCATAGGCCATCCCCAGATATCCGAAGATCGGTTTTTTGGAGAAGGTGGAAATGATGTGGCTGATGATCCCGAAAGCCGGCAAAATCATGATATAAACCTCAGGGTGGCCGAAGAACCAGAATAAATGCTGGAACAGGATCGGGTCACCGCCGCCTTCGGGGTTGAAGAAATGGGTTCCGAAATTACGGTCGGTTAACAACATGGTGATGGCGCCCCCCAGAACAGGAACCGCCAGAACCAGCAAGAACGCAGTAATCAACATAGACCACGCGAATAATGGCATTTTATGCAGGGTCATGCCCGGTGCGCGCATGTTGAGAATGGTTGCGATAAAGTTTGCGCCCCCGAGAATCGAGCTGGCCCCCGCAAGGTGGAGCGCAAAAATCGCCATATCCACTGACATGCCGGGGTGCCCCAGTTTGGTGGATAACGGAGGGTAGATCGTCCATCCCGTTCCGGCCCCGACCCCCACGAACACCGAAGCAACAAGGAGAAGGAAAGCGGGAACAAGTAACCAGAAGGAAATATTGTTCAAACGCGGGAAAGCCATATCCGGTGCGCCGATCATCAATGGCACGAACCAGTTGCCGAATCCGCCGATTAAGCCGGGCATCACCACGAAGAACACCATAATCAAACCATGGGCAGTGATCCAGACGTTCCACATATCGACGGTGTCGGTAGACAGATATTGCAGGCCGGGGGCTTGCAATTCCATACGCATCATCACCGAGAACGCGCCACCGATCAGGCCGGCGAGGATCGAGAAGATGATATAGAGTGTTCCGATATCTTTATGATTGGTGGACATGAACCAGCGCGTGAAAAACGGCGGTTTATGATCGTGTCCGTCATGTGGATGATCGTGTGAAAGGGAATGGTCAGACATCGTTTTTAACCTCTTGAATGATGGAGATGATTATGGATTGGTTTTGATTTCGGTCGCGGCGTCTTTTGCTTCGACCGGTGCCGCGGACTGGATTTCTTCCTGAGGATGGGCCGCGGCAGCGTTATCATTTGCCGGAGCTGTCTTCAGATGCCCGCCTTGGGCTTTGATCCATGCGGCAAATTCTTCTTTGCTTACCACTTTAATCTCGATCGGCATGAAACCATGGTTTTTACCGCAGAGTTCGGAACATTGGCCATAGTAAGTGCCGACCTTGGTGACGCGGGCCCATGCCGAGTTCAGACGGCCCGGTACGGCGTCCACCTTGATCCCGAATTGTGGCATGGCAAAAGCGTGGATGACATCGCTTGCCGTCACTTGAAACAGGACATTGGTATCCACAGGGATGACCATCGGGTTATCAACCGAAAGCAGGGCGACATCGCCTTTTTCTTTGTTCAGTTCTTCGGTTTTCAAGATATTGGACGTAATGGAAATATCGCCGTTTTCAGGATATTCAAATCCCCAGTACCATTGATATCCGGTCACTTTGACCGTCAGTTCGGGTTCAGGGTTGCGGGCTTCGAAAAACAAAAGTTTAAAAGACGGAACAGCGATGACAATCAATATCACCACAGGCACAACCGTCCAGATCACTTCCAGCAGCACATTATGGGTGGTGGTTGATGGCACAGGGTTGGCTTTGGCATTAAAACGGATCATCACATACAGCAACAGGATGGTGACCAGCGCGACAATTCCTGAGATGATATAGAGCAACATATGATGGAAGGACGTAATATGCTCCATCGCCGGAGTCACTGCTTCCTGAAAATGCATCTGCCATGGAACGATCTCGGCAAATGCAGGGTTTGTCAGGAAAAGGCTGAAAACCGCCATAAAGGTACAAAGCGGCAGAAGAAGATTTTTTATCATGATTTCAAGGCTCTATTGATCTTTATCAATTTTAAATGGGTCAAAATTTGTTAAGAGTACTATGCCGAAGTTTTTCCCCAAAATATAGGGGGTATTTGAGCCTATTTAAATGTGGAAAATGAATGTGATATATGGGATACTATAAATATATTATGTATTCATAAATGATTAAGACTATACATATAATATAGTAGAATACAAAAGGGGCTGAGTGTGGTTCAAAAAACTCATATGAACGTATTGGATACGATTGCCGGAAACGCAGGCATTTCCTTTGCCCTGCCCGATAATTTTAATAATAATCCTTTCTCTGTTCTCGCCCATGCCCAAGGGGCCATGGGAAATATGGCGAAAATCGGCACGATTGTAGATCAGATTGCCAAACAACAGGAACCATCTCCTCATGGCGCGGGAGGGGTAGGGCCTGGGGGAGGATCATTTCTTCGTACAGCTTTAACCACTGGTGCATTAGCTATCGGCATGGTGGTTTTGCCCCAGGTTGCGGCCTTTGCTGGCGCAGCTCTTTCTGTTGGTGAATCTACCCATTTTGGATTGAAAGGGAATGCGGGCAAGGGTGAAATGACTCTGGCTCATGATGATGCCGCAACCGCATTTGAAAACGGGGTATATGTGTCTGCTTTTGACGGGCAATCCACGGATATTATGACGGGCAGAACTGTTGCCAAACCTGCGGCCATGGGACAGGCTGCCGGCCCGCCCACCAAAGGAATGCACAATCTGGG
>DMIT01000101.1:0-1130 GCA_003452275.1 Rhodospirillaceae bacterium
GTCAATTCGGCGAAAGCCCGCCTGAGCCATATTCAACAATTTCTGTCCGATCAAAGGCCGAATGTTCTTTTTTTACAAGAACTTAAAGGTGAAATCTTACCCGAAATATCAACAGACTATCACCCCCTGTACAAAGGACAAAAGGCCTATAACGGCGTCGCCACCCTGACCAACGGGCCGGCCCATCTTATTCTGGACAAATTACCCGGTGACGATACCGACGAACAAGCCCGCTATCTGGAAGTTGACTGGCAAGGGCTACGCCTGATTAACATTTACCTTCCCAATGGAAACCCATTAGGAACAGACAAATTTGAATATAAAATCAAATGGATGGATCGTTTATTTGATAGATTAGGCGAACTTCGTGCCGCACGTATCCCGTTCCTGATCGGCGGTGATTTTAATGTCATCCCTGAGGACAGGGATTGTTACGACCCCGCTTTGTGGCGTAACGATGCTCTCTACCACCCTGATATAGTTGCGAAATTCCGTAAATTGATAAATCTGGGCTTAAGCGACGCTTTCCGTATCTTTCATCAGGAAGCGGAGCTTTACACTTTCTGGGATTATCAGGCCGGCGCATGGCCCCGTAACAAGGGAATCCGGATCGACCATTTCCTGACATCACCCGCAGTCACCGATAAAATCCTGTCCTGCACGATTGATAAAACTCCGCGTGGCTGGGACAGCCCGTCTGACCATACGCCAATTATGATGGAGCTATCCGAATAAGCCCCAAATAAGCCTGATGATTTTATTCCCAAAGCATGATATGGTGAACGCCATTATTCTGAAGGGGAATTTCATATGACTTTTGTTCGTTCTTTTCTGACCTTGGCCTGTTCTTCCGTTCTGTTGTCAGGCTGTTACAGTGACATGACCGTTATGCGCGACGACGCCGCCAAGCGGACAGCGTCCCCCGTTTTCATGATTCCCCGTGATATTCCGACCACTGATTTCATCATACAGTCTTATGAACGCGTTTATAAAAAGGGCCAGCCGGTGACCCTTTATATCGAAGGTGACGGAACCTATACGCTTGCCGTTCCGGCATTGAGCCGTGGCAACCCGACTCCGTCTGATCCGGTGGCGTTACGTCTGGCGGCACAGGATGGCGGCAATAACGT
>DMIT01000101.1:1228-7552 GCA_003452275.1 Rhodospirillaceae bacterium
CCGTCCTTTGATCTGGTCGGATATGATGGCGGCGCGGCGATTGCGGTCATTCTGGGCAGCCAGCGCGCCGATATTCAGTCAATCCGCACCGTTGCCGGAAATCTTGATCCGGCGACCATTGCCAATCTGAATAAAAAAGCGCCGCAAGCAGACTCTCTCAATCCGCTGGATTTCGCGGCAGGCATTGCCAATATCCCCCAGCGCCATTTTATCGGCAAACTGGATACCACCACCCCGCCCGCCGTTTATAACAGCTTTGCCCAAGCCGTGGGCCAAGGGCAATGTCTCAACGTATCGCTGGTTGACAATGCCGACCATCAGTCAGGATGGGCCGAGCAATGGAAAGTCCTGAAATCCATTCCGATTGACTGCGCCCAGCCGCTTGAGCCGCAACCGATCCTGTTCGACCCGACACCTCTGGATGGCGACAAATACCATATTCAGAAGAAATCCAGATAGGCTTCACCAGAGAATCCTTTCATTTCATTTGTAAAAACACGTCTCAAGCCTCCTTTCTGTTTACAGATTGGAGGTTTTTGTTTACTTATAAGGGGTTATCAATTCAAAAAGGGTTTAATCAACAATGTCCCAATCTGCTGCCGCTTCCCCCTCTGCTCCCGCTCCTGTCAAAGATATGAAGGAAATTGTCGCCCTGTGCAAACGCCGCGGCTTTATCTTTCAGGCATCCGATATTTACGGCGGGATTAACGGATTCTGGGATTACGGCCCATTGGGAACCGAGGTCAAAAACAATATTCGTGACCTGTGGTGGAATGCCATGGTCAAATGTCCACCGATCGGGCCGGACGGAAACCCGGTGCGCATCGTGGGACTGGATAGCGCGATCATTCAAAACCCTGAAGTCTGGGTTGCCTCCGGCCATGTCGGCGGATTTGCCGACCCGATGACCGATTGCCGCGAAACCAAAAAACGCTACCGCGCCGACCATCTGGTGGTGTTCATTGCAAAAGACGGTTCGCTGCCATGGTTGTCCGTTCAGGCGGGCGATGACCAACTGGATTTACTGGCGGCCCGCATCAAGAAATTTGCCAAAGGCAAAGCGGTGACGGATTATGAGGCTACCCCGTTCGATAAAATCGCGGTGGCCGACATTCAAAACATTGTCGCCCCCGAAGCATCAAAAGCCGGCTCCCTGACCGAAGCCAAAGCCTTTAACCTGTTGTTCGAAACCCATACCGGCCCTATTCAATCCGATGAAAACAAGGCCTATCTACGCGGCGAGACGGCGCAAGGGATTTTCATCAATTATAAAAACATCCTCGATTCGTCCCGCGTCCGTGTGCCGTTCGGGATTGCGCAAATCGGCAAAGCCTTCCGCAACGAAGTCAATCCGCGCAATTTCATCTTCCGTTCCCGTGAATTCGAACAAATGGAAATGGAATGGTTCTGCCATCCTGATGATGCCGATATGTGGTTCGATTTCTGGATGGAAGAGCGCAAAAAATGGTGGAATTCCATCGGCGTTGGTGGCGAAGACATTATCTTCCGCAAACATGAAGCCGATGAACTGGTCTTTTATTCCAAGAAAACATTCGACGTGGAATATCGCTTCCCGTTCACTGCCCCCAGCTATGGCGAGCTGGAAGGCATTGCATACCGTACCAATTACGATCTGGGCCAGCACGAGAAATTCTCGGGCACCAAAATGGAATATATGGACCCGATGGACAACACAAAACGCTATGTGCCGCACGTCATCGAACCCGCCGCCGGCCTGACCCGTGGCGTTCTGGCCGTGTTGTGCGAAGCCTATACCGTCGACCCCAACCGTCCGGCGGGCATGTACATGAATTTCCACCCCAATGTTGCCCCGATCAAGGCCGCTATCCTGCCATTGACCGAAAAAGACGGGCAACCGGAAATCGCACAAAAGCTCTATATGGACTTGCGTCAGGACTTTATGGTCGAACTGGACGTCAAACAGAATATTGGTAAACGATACGCCCGTCAGGATGAAATCGGCACCCCGTTCTGCTTTACCGTCGATACCGAATCCGCATCCGACCACAGCGTCACTGTCCGCCATCGCAATACGATGAAGCAGGAACGCGTCGCCATCGACAATGTCAAAAGCTATTTACGCGAAAACATGGCAAAAATGGTTTAGGCCAGTCCTGAACGCGAAAATTCCATTGACACCATGCAGCATTGTTGTAAATTTGCAACAAGCCGCAAGGGCCGTGATTCTAACATGATAAAGAGATTTTAATAAATGCTGACCGATCCTTTTGGCCCTAATTTCCTGTACGATGCTTTTCTGGGGACGCCGATATGGTTCTGGTTGTCCTTTCTGGGCATCGTTCTGGCCCTGCTCGTCTTCGACCTTGGTGTCCTGAATAAAAAAGACCATGAAATCGGCGTCAAGGAAAGCCTCAAGCTCTCTGCCTTTTATATCACGGTCGGCGTCCTCTTCGGCGGCTGGGTCTGGATGGAACGCGGCAGCGAACTGGGAATGCTTTATTATACCGGTTTCGTGGTTGAAAAGACGCTGGCTCTCGACAATATCTTTGTGATCGCCATGATCTTTTCATTCATGGGCATCCCGCGTTTGTACCAGCACCGCGTCCTGTTCTGGGGGATATTGGGCGTCATCCTGCTGCGCGGGATCATGATCGGCGTTGGCGCGGCCTTGGTTAAGGAATTTCATGAAATCCTTTATTTATTCGCGGCTTTCCTGATTATCACCGGTATCAAGATGCTCTTCTCATCCGGCGATGACGAAGAAGAAGGCGATTTCAGCAACAACCCGATTTTGAAATTCTTCAAAAAATATTTCAGAACCACCGACAAAATCCACGGTCACGATTTTTTCACCCGCTTGAAAGACCCGAAGACCAATAAAATGGCGACCTATGTCACCCCGCTTTTCATCGCTCTGATTATGATCGAATTTGCGGATGTCATTTTTGCGGTCGATTCCGTCCCTGCCATTTTCGCCCTGACCACCGATACGTTTATTATCTATACCAGTAACGTCTTTGCGATCCTTGGTCTGCGTGCGCTATATTTCGCGCTGGCCGCGATGATGGCACGCTTTGCGTATCTGAAATACGCGTTGGCGATCCTGCTGATTTTCATCGGATCAAAAATCTTCATCGCTGATTTCCTGATGCCCGAGGATTCGAAATTCCCGCCATTACTTTCTTTAGGAATCACCTTCGTGATCCTTGCAAGCGGCATGTTCTATTCCTTGTGGAAGACACGCGGCACAGAGATCGAGAAGAAATAACGCCCCAAAGAAAAACCCCGCCTTTGACGGAGGGGAGAAGTTTAGGGCTCACTACTAAAACTCGAAAAAAAAGGAAGGCTCTTTTAAGCCTTCCGTTGCTGGACAGCCTGCAACAACACGTCACGCACACTGTCATTTCCTAAAACTTTTTGGGTCACCGCATTCAGGCGTTTCTTGACGGTATTCACTTCAACAACACCGTTCGATGTCAGGGCCGCCGCAGAACCCAGCGCGCCGTACATATCCTGAATATAGGCATCTTTCAAACGCGGGGTGAATTTCTCGATTTCTTTTGCCTTCTCGGCATCTTCTACTTCCAGCGTAATAGAAATATTGACGATCTGAACCACGCCGTTTTTATTGACCACTGGAAGAGTCAAAGGGTCCATCTTGACGAACGCCACTTTGGCATCGGTTTCTTTTTTAGAGGCAGCCGTTTCAGCTTCCGACTTATCCTTTGCCGCATGTTTCGGATCAATTGACGCCTCGGCCGACTTACCGCCAAAGAAGGTAAACGCCGCAAATCCGCCTCCGCCTAACAGAAGCAGTGCCACAACAATGAGGATTATTTTTTTCATTTGAAGGCCCTTATTTTCCCGATTGATAAATTTTTTGGGGGGCTTCTGCCCTATTTTTTATCTTCTATATCTTCAGGATAACAGGGAGAATCTTAATGCGCGGTAACAATTCCATAAAATTTTATGATAAATGTTGCAATGCCGAGCATTCTAGGCCGCAGCGCGCAATTCCTTGGCCAGAGCATCCAGAATGGCATTCACCAGTTTAGGCTCGGCAAATTCAAAGAAACTGGCTGTGATATTGATATAATCGGTAATAATGATCGGGGCATCAATATCATGGTGCGCCATCAATTCATAAGTACCGCAAATCAGGATAGAGGTCAGCAAAGGCTCCAAGGCATTGGGTAGTTTCAAACGCGGCTGGATGATTTGTTGCAAATCCCCCCATCGTTCTGTGACCCCTGCCAGAATACTGCGGAACAAGGGTTGATCCGGCGCAATCATCTGTCCGGCATCGCCGATATCTTCCAGATGCATCCCGACGCGGTAGGTGATAAATTCATCATGCAGTTTCGAGGGCGGTTCTTTGTTCTGGATCGCCTGATAAACGGCCTGAACAGCAAATAAACGGGCCGCAGTTTTACGGGCTTTGAGGGAACCTCTGGCGGTTGACATGTCTATACTCCTCCGCAGGCTTGTTTCAGGGCCAACATGGACAGGGCCGCAATCGCCGCCCCGCCACCTTTGTTCTGGCGGGTTTTATCCGCGCGGTCCACGGCCTGTTCGATATTTTCGACGGTCAGGATGCCGTTGCCGACAGACAGGTTATGTTTGATGGAAACATCCATGATGCCGCGCGCACTTTCATTGGACACGATTTCATAATGCGTGGTTTCCCCGCGAATAACACAGCCCACAACGACATAGGCGTCGAACGAACGGCCATTCTTGCGCTGGGCGCCATATTGCAAAGCGACGGGAATTTCCAAGGCACCGGGAACGGTAATTTTTTCATAGGTTGCACCGACTTTATCCAAAGCATCTGTCACACCGGCAATCATCATATCATTGATATCGTCATAAAAACGCGCCTCGAGAATGAGAATATGCGGCGGATTCAAAAACTGGAATGCGCTGACGGCATGTTGGGTGTGACCGATGTTGACCATGTGCAATAACCTTTATGACAGTGAAACTCTTATTCTAAAAAAGCCCCTGTTTGTACGAAAACGAAGGCTTAAAGTCAAGAAAACTAAAACACCCCCCATTGTCATTCCGGATGACAAACTGCCTATTTTAAATAGTCATGGACGACTTTACCCAAGCCCAGCGTCAAATCTGCCTTAAAATGGCTGGCGGAGACGATTTCAACCACCGGAAGGTCAGCGACATTGGCCAAGGCATGGGAAAAGAGTTGAAGCCCCGCAGGCCCGCTGTAAACCCATTTTAGATCAATATCTTCCAGATGATATTCCACCAATTCACAAATACGCGGCGTGCCGTCGACATGCGGAATAATTTTCAACAAATAGTTAGGAGCTTTCATCGCGTCCAATGTATGCGCGGCATCTTCCTGTTTATGCTTATACCCCATGCTGGCGGTCGCAATGCGGACAGATCCACGATCCAATGTTCCGACCAACGTATCTTTTTCAACACGCAAAGACGGTTCGGCATATTCTTTCGGGAAGCCCCATAATTCACGCCCGCCTGCAATCGGTGCGTCATCATTCAAGAACATATTGTGACTGTAACTGCCCGCCTGCCCTTTGAATGTGACAGGTATCACCTGCCCTGATTCAGTATAATCACCAAACCCGGTTGAATCAGGCATGCGCATAAATTCATATTTCACCAACGGATTGTCCATATCCACCATCAACGGTTCCGGCACTGCCGCGCGTAATTTATACGGGTCAGTGCGATAGGTAATCACAAAATATTCCCGATTAAAAAACCGATACGGCCCCTTAGGATAAGCCGGATTGGTGATCGGCATCGCAAACGCATTTTTACGGACTTCATTTTCGTTCATGGCAGTTTCCTTTTTGATCAACGTCATTCAACGCCTACAGCCTAGCAGAGTCAATATGGAGCAATTCAGATCAATAATTTAAATAAAGATAAGGCAAACCATTGGTCTGCCTTATTCAAAATAAAATTTTAGAAAGAAAATAAATTACGGTGCAGGAGCAGGTGAATTTTCTTTCGCTGCTTCAGTCTTCGCTGGCGGAGATAAAGAGTCCAATGGTTTTAAACTGATAACGCCCAAAACAGTTGAGATACCCAAAGACATTGCTGAGTCAGCTCTCATCAAATCAGCCTGCGGATCCACTAGAGTAGGACTATTAACAGGAACATTTGCACTTCTGGGCAAACTGCTAGAAGTGGGAGTCGCAGGTGATTTAGCTGGGGGATTAGGTTCTGTGGCTCCTGCTGTCCCAAATGCTGCGGTCAGTAATAATGCTGATAAGTTTGCTTTAATGCCCATTTTACAATCTTCCTCTATGCCCAAATTGTTGAAAAGTTAATTTATAATGCCTACATATATTT
>DMIT01000022.1 GCA_003452275.1 Rhodospirillaceae bacterium
GTTCTGGCAACTCCATTTATATTGTTCTTCGTATATAAGACGATCCGGAAAAACTCCGAAGGGTTTGCCTATCAAATGGATTCGCTTTTCCTTCGTTTGCCCATCGCGGGGCCGATTGTCCGCAAAGTGTCGATTGCCCGTTATGCGCAAACTTTCGGGTCATTATTTTCCAGCGGTATCGATGTTATCAATTGTTTGAGGGCTGCTAAAAAAACGGTCAGCAATCTGGCATTGGTCGAAGCGCTTGAAACGGTCGAGGCCCGCGTTCAGGCAGGGGCGCCGTTATCTCAGGCTTTCAATTCTTCCGGCGAATTCCCGACACTGGTTATTCGTATGATTAAGATCGGGGAAGAATCTGGTAATCTTACCCCTGTGCTGATGCAGGTGTCGGAATTTTATACAAAAGATGTGGACGAAGCCGTTCAGGGGTTAATCACCATGATTGAGCCTATGCTGACGGCTCTTCTTGGTGTAATGATATTATGGATTGCCGTGGGGGTCTTTGGGCCTATCTATGGTAGCTTTGCAAATCTAGAGACGTAAACGGTGAGCTATGGCTATTTCTGGTATACCTTTTTTTCCTCCTACTCGCGCTGTCATTATGATGATGGACGAGGGCGTATGTGTCCATAAAGTCTCGGGCGGCAGTGCCGTTTATCTGGATTCTGTGCCGTGGCGGACAAGTGATTTCGAGGTCAAGCTGACTTCTGTCCTCAATGAGGCAAAGGTCACATCTGTCCTGATTCTCAATGATGCTGTCGAGCAACATTACAGGAAAGAGCGAATTGTTATTCCAACATCTTTTGATAAAGCAAATATTATCAAGCGTCGATTGAATGTTGCGTTCCCGAGTTATCCGATGCGTGCGGCTGTTGAACTGAAGGAGCAAACGAGCGGGGGTTCCGGTAAAAAAGATAATAAGGAAATTGATAAAAGTAAGCCTTATCTCTTTGCTGCCGCTCCTTCCACCGAAACCTTTTCCCGTTTGATTAGAAGCATCAGTCAGACAGATTATAATCTGTTCGGTTATGGTTTGTTGCCGATTGAATCTGCGGGTATGCTTAGAATTCTCGCACAGAAGCTGGCCCAAAAACGCAAAGCCCCTGCGAAAGCGGAGTGGACGATTCTGGTGGGGCAGCATCGTGGTGGCGGATTGCGCCAGATTGTGGTTCGTAATAGCGAACTAGCCTTGACCCGTGTTACGCCGGTTGAAGAACCTAGACAGGGCCACTCCGATGCTTGGGCGAAAGACGTTTCTCGTGAATTACAGGCAACATTGAGTTATTTGTCACGCTTCGGTTATTCCCCGGATGATGGTCTGAATATCATCATCATCGGAAGCAAAGAATATGCCGATGTTCTAGACGGTATGATTTCGGTGCCATCTAATTTCGAATCATTATCTCCATTTGAGGCGGCAAAGCTTCTGGGCCTAAAATTGCACTTTGCCGATGGGGATCACTTCTCTGATGGATTGCACGCAGCCTGGAGTGGTAGAAAGCTTACGCTTGAGCTTCCTTTATCATCCAAAGAGATTGCGGATATTGCTGGCCCACGCAAAATTGCATCAGTTGCCATGGTTTTACTGACTTGTGCGTTGGGTGGGGCGCTCTATCAAGCTTCTCTAGAGGCGCAAGGGCTTTATCAGGATTCCCGCAATCTCGAAATCTCCAATGCACAATTGGCAGAAATTGAACGTCTGTATCAGGAAGAAATCAAGAGGAAATCCGCATTAGGGATTGATGTAAATGCCATCACCAGTTCTCTGGACATAGATCACCGTATTCAAAGGCAGCATATCGATATTCTCGGGTTGCTTAAAACGGTCAGCGAGGAATTAAACAATCTTCGTATTGATTCGTTTGAGTTTAAAAATGAAGGAGATGTCCTGTGGTCATCACCTTCTAAAACGGACATTCCTCCGGTGCGAAATGCAACCCTTGAACTATCATTCAGCTATGCTGGCAATGTAAATCCTCAAGACGGCAATAAAGAGATGGATGATCTGGTAAGCCGGTTGAATGTGAAGTTGAAGGATATGGGATATCTTGCGAAAGTCTCAGTCCCGCTTCAGAATCTGACTTTCTCCGGTGCTATTGATCGAGAAGTCGGGTTGACGGCCAATTTACGCGCTTTAAGCGATAGATATACTTCAAAAATTCTTATTCAAAAGGTTGAGCATGTTAAAAGTCCTGGGTAGTAAGAGACTTATCTTTATTTGTCTCATTCTGGCGGTATTGGGCATTGTTGCCTATGCTTATTACGACTTCCTTGTTCCTGCGCACGAGAAATCTACGCAGGAATTGGAAACGTCAAAAGCCGCTGTTCGTCAGAAATATGCGGAAGTGGCAAGGTTGAAAGAAGAGTATGTTCTTCTTCAAAGCCAGTTGCGAACATATAAAGAGTTGGAGGCCAGAGGCTTTTTTAATGACCAAAATCGATCTGCGGCTGTTGATAAGCTTGATAAGTTGAGCAAATATGCCGGTCTATTAAAAGCCAATCTGAAATTCGGGTCAGGGCAACTGGTGCAAGATGCCGGTGCGGAATTGGCGGGGCAGGTTATCCTGAAAAGCCCGGTGACGGTGGAGGTTAAATCAATCGATGACGTCGATGTATATAGTTTTCTCAAGTTTATAGAAGAAAAATTTCCCGGTCGTGTGGATGTTGCGTCTTTGTCTTTGAATAGAATGGAAATATTCGATACCGCTATTCTTCGCAAAATTGGGAGTGGAACCCCGACGCCGCTGGTCGAGGCTAAGATTTCTTTTGATTGGCTGACGATGGCCCCTAAGAATGTGGTTGCTCCAGTTGAGGAGGGAAAATGATGGTATTAAATTTTAGAATATTCTCTATGACACTCCCTTTATTATCCGTCTTATGTTTGGGAATGGCGGTTTTGCCACCGGCTTTTGCGCAAGAATCTGTGCCGGTAACGGATTCATCTACCGCGGCAGTATCTCCTGCACTGAATAATGCAGCCGATGGAAAGGTAGCCGATCAAGAAGCTCCAGAATTAAAAATTCTGAAAAGTATCGAAGTCGAAATCAAAAAGAAAAAGGGGGGTGAAATATTTGAGCGCAGTTCCGTTCCATCCCTTGTTTTTACGCCCAGTCAGTATGCGTTGTTGAGAGAAGCGCGCATCGGGTTTAATACGCGGGCCCCAACTTTGCAGGAATTAGCAAAAGCGGGTGATCCGAATGATCCAAATTACAGGCCGCCTGTCGCTTTACGTGATATTCGTCTGGGTGGAATTGCCTATAATACCCCCGATGACTGGACGATCTGGTTAAACAGCAATCGTGTCACGCCTGATGCTCTGCCTGCAGAAGCTATCGATTTGAGAGTCTATAAAGATTTTATAGAGGTCAAATGGTTTGACGTGGTCACCAACCAGATTTTCCCCATTCGTCTGAGAATGAATCAGCGATTTAATTTAGATACCCGTATCTTCCTCCCTGGAATATAGACTGATGACACAAGATAAATCCCATTTAGCCCTTGAAGTGGTCGAACTTGCCGCAAATTACGGGGAGAAACAGGTTCTGGAGGGGGTTTCTTTTTCGGTTGAAAAGGGGCAAACTTACGGTCTGATCGGTTTAAACGGGGTCGGCAAAACAACCTTGATTAAAATTGCATTAGGCCTCAAAGACGCCCAGCATGGCGAGGTCAGGGTTTTCGGCAAGAAATCATCTGAAGCCTCGGTACGTTATGATATTTCTTATTTGCCTGAACGATTTGATCCTCCGTGGTTTTTAAAGGGAGGGGAGTTCGTTCAATTCGCGGCCTCTTTATATGAACGAAAAGTTTCGCTTTCTAGTATGGAAGATGCTTGCGAAAAACTGGCATTAGACCCCAAAGTGTTGAAAAATAAAGTCCAGACTTACTCTAAAGGAATGCGCCAAAAATTGGGATTGATTGCCACGGTTTTGACGGGAAGCCAAATTTTGATACTGGATGAACCGATGAGCGGTCTTGACCCATTGGCAAGAAGTCTTGTTAAAAATCTGCTGCGATCTGTAAAAGCCGAAGGGCGAACCATCATACTGAGTAGCCATATTCTCGCTGATATGGATGAGATTTGTGACTTGGTCACTGTTATAGATTCATCAAAAGTCCAGTTTTCCGGTACGCCGGAAAATATGAAAGCCCAGACAGATGAGCGCTATCTTGAAAAATCTTTTCTTAAAATTATAGGCAAAGCTGCCTGACTCTATGCAAACTCTATAGAATGATGTAGTATTCCATGAAATTCTTCCTTCCTCAGTTTCCTTTTCTAATGGTGATAAGAGATGTCTAAAAATAGTCAAGATGAACCAGATGAATATGAAAGCATCTTTGACCGCTCGAATCCTGATTCAGCGCAGCAAACAGCAATTGAGGTTTCTGATGGAGAGCATACCAATTCTCTTGATTATATTGATGCCGAGGGCAATGAGTCTGATCCCTTCATGAAGAATTATCAAAGTGATGCAGAAGATGCGGATATCGAAGACGGGATATTTGCTCCGGGGCGTAAAGAAAAGAAAACGGGTAAGAAAACGGCCCCATTGATGTGGGCTGTTTCATTGCTTGCTTTTGTTGGGGTAGGAGCATTTGTCTATGTATCCAATCCCGATATCGTATCAAAAGTGACGCATAATATTGGTGGTGGCGATGAGGTCACTCTCCCCAATCAAATGGCACCCTTAGATACGGCAGAGGCAACAAGTGAGGAGCACCCTGACCAGACTGTTGAAACTCCGGCCCCGAGCGTACAGGCGTCTGATAGTCCGACCATTCAGCCGGACGAGATAACGCAAGATGTTCCGCATGACCCATCGACCGATAGTTCTCAGACGACGACAGAAAATCCTTCTGTAGTCGCTGCGCCGGCTGCGGATTTGCTGACACCGGAACAGGTACAAAACACGCAGCCTGTTGTGACAACGGCACCGGCCTCTGTCGAGCAGCCAGCGCCAGCGATTGTAACGCCTTCTCCAAATCCTGCGATGGATAGTGTTCCATCTGCTGTGACATCGGCAGAAGAGCCAGTGGTAACGCCAACTGTGGAAGTAAACGAAACATCGACACCGGTTCCTGCTGACGCGGCAGCAACGATAGCTGCGATTGAAAATGTGCCATCTGCTGAAGTCATTACCCCTACCAACGATAAAGAAGAGGGGGAAGCGGGAGGTAACGAAGTAGTGGAGCAATCGCAAGCGACACCATCAACTGTGACTGTTCCTACCCCTGATGCGGTTCCATCAGTACCTAATGTGCAGCCGACTCTTACTAAAAATAATGTAAGTTCTAAAGTTAAAGAAACAACACCGGTAGTTGTCGCATCCAAGGAAGAGAAAAAAGCAATTGATAATGCTAATCTAGATAAATATTTTGACTCTCCGAATGGTAAAATGCTGAAGGATATTCCTGCACCATCTATGAATCCTAGTAAGGGCAGTCATGAAAGCATTATTGTCGTGAATAAAAAGGGGCAAAAAACAAAATCCGATTATTCTAAACCTGCCGGTAAAGTCACAATTGAGACAACAAATTTGAATGCGCAAATGGTTTCTGCCAATCGTGCCATGAAACTTGGTCGTTATGATGCCGCCAAGGAAATGTACGACGAACTTTACAGGCTCAATCCGCGTGATGGACAAATTTTATCAGGGCGGGCCATCTTGCTTCAAAAAATGGGATTCGCCGATCAGGCTATCTCTGCCTATGAAGAATTATTAAAGCTCTATCCCGATAATACCGATGCGATTGTCAATTTGTCGGGACTTATCCGGAAACAATATCCGGCGGTTGCATTAAGTAAGCTGCTGGATCTTCATATGGCTCATCCCAATAATGTCGCGGTAACAGCGCAATTGGGGGTGGCTTATGCAGATGCAGGTAACTACAGTGACGCATTGCGTTACTTGGGGGATGCTGCTGCGATGGAGCCTAAAAATGCCCTTCACTTCTATAATATGGCTGTCATTTCCGAAAAGGCGAAGAAGCCCGAGCAGGCGATTTCGTATTATGAGAAAGCTCTGGAAGTGGATGCTATCTATGGCGATGGGTATAAAACAATTTCCAAAGAGAAGATATATGATCGGCTCGCGCAAATTCGTGGAAACTAGAATCTGGTATGGATAGCCCAGATTTTATCTTAACTTTATTGATGCTTCTGACATATATCATGGTCGGTTTGTGTCTGGGAAGTTTTTCCACTGCGATTGCTTATCGTGTGGTTCATAAAAAGAGCTGGATATTTGATCGCCCCCTCGATTCGGATACGCCAGTTCCTGCCCGATCATTTTGCCCAGAGTGTCATCATCAATTAAGCATACTTGATCTGGTGCCTGTTTTTTCATGGGTTTTTCTGGGCGGAAAATGCCGCTATTGCAGGACGTCTATTCCTGCACGTTATCCGATCATCGAGGCTTGCGGTGCAGGGGCCATGGTTTTGTTTTTTTATGCAGGTGGGAAGGATATCTTAAGCCTATCTATATTTGTAATAACCCTGCCGTTTTGCCTAGCCTTTTTCCAATTGCTTTATCTGAAATCGATGCCGCCATTTTATATGTTCGGGCTTTTCTTTTCAAATATACTTGCTTTGCTTTACACTGTAGTATGAACAGGATGAAAATCTTAGAATATAATTCCTTGAATATACCTAAAATTTACCATCCGTTGGTAATTAATTGATAAAAATAGAATGTCATTGCCGTTCCTGTCTGGAGGATAAATATGGATATTACCCAACTTTTGGCTTTCGTCATGCAAAATGATGCATCCGACCTGCACTTAAGTGCAGGAAACCCGCCTATCGTTCGCGTGTATGGATCGTTAAAGCGGTTAAAAGCTGATGTTCTGACGAACGAAACTGTTCGCGCCATGTTATATTCGATTATGACGGACGAACAACGTTCCGATTACGAGAAAGATATGGAGCTGGACTTCGCGATCTCCTTCGGTGAAAAAGCTCGTTTCCGTGTGAACGCCTTTACCAATCGCCAAGGGTCTGCTGCTGTTTTCCGTACTATTCCTTCTGTGGTTCCCACAATGGAAGAACTTGATCTTCCTCCGGTTATCAGACGGTTTTCTGAGCTGGAAAAGGGGATTGTTCTGGTGACCGGCCCAACCGGTTCAGGGAAATCCACTACGTTGGCATCCATGATTAACCATATCAATGAAAATCATCCCAAACATATTTTGACGATTGAAGATCCGGTCGAATTTTTCCACACGTCTAAAAAAGCCCTCATCAACCACAGAGAGTTGGGAAATGATACTCATAGCTTCGCGAGAGCCTTGAAAAGCTCGCTTCGTGAAGACCCTGATGTTATTCTGGTGGGGGAGATGCGTGACCATGAAACAATTTCTTTGGCATTGACTGCGGCAGAAACGGGGCACTTGGTTTTCGGAACACTCCACTCTAGTTCGGCGGCAAAGACCATTGACCGTATTATCGACGTTTTCCCAACGGGGGACAAGGAAATGATCCGCGCTATGCTGGCTAGTTCATTGCAAGGGGTTGTTGCGCAAACACTTTTGAAAAAGGTGGGCGGCAAAGGTCGGGTGGCGGCTTTCGAAATTCTGGTTGGAACAAATGCTGTTCGAAATCTTATTCGTGAAAATCAAATTCCGCAGATGTATTCTATGATCCAAACCGGATCGCGTTATGGAATGATTACGATGGAGGACTCCGTTCATAATCTGTTAGAGCAGGGAATTATTGATGAAGACGAAGCCAGAATTGTTCTTGCCAAGACAACAGATGAAGATGGTGCGGAGAGAGACCCTGTGGTCTCTACGGCGGCTGCGAATTCTATGAAACCTAAAATTATGGCTGATGCGGATGCAAATGCGTCTGCTGGCGCCGACAATGGATATTCATTTTGATAGAACCCGTTATATTTAAATATCTGACTGAAATGGGGCGTCAGAACGCGACAGACCTTTATCTTACGATAGGGGTTGCGCCGACACTGCGTATTGATGACCAATTGGTGCCTATATCCGATAAGCCTATGGATGTAGCACAAATGAATGATGTCTTATCCAATATTCTGACAACGCGGCAACGTCGTGATTTTGAAATGAGAATGGAATTAAATACGGCTATTGATCTGGGGCCGCATGGACGATTTCGTGTAAATATCTTTCAACAAAGACTTCAATCTGCTTTGGTAATCCGGCGTATTATTTCGCGGATCCCAAGCTTTGATGAATTGCGCTTGCCTGCCATTCTTGAGAAATTGTCACTGACAAAACGCGGACTTATTTTAGTCACAGGGATGACGGGCTCTGGGAAAACCACAACTCTGGCGTCTATGGTGGACTACCGTAATACCCATGCGCCTGGTCATATCTTGACCATTGAAGACCCAATTGAATATTTTCACGATCATAAAAAATCTGTTGTTGCGCAGCGGGAAGTTGGTGTGGATACAGAGAGTTACGCGATTGCTTTGAAAAATGCGTTGAGGCAGCGTCCCGATGTTATTTTGGTTGGGGAGATCCGTGATCGGGAAGTGATGGAGCAGGCATTGACAGCCGCCGAAACAGGACATCTATGTCTTTC
>DMIT01000058.1 GCA_003452275.1 Rhodospirillaceae bacterium
TGGAAAGCTATAGAATAAAAAGATTGTCAGTGCCTTGCTTTTTTGCTAATAATACGGAAATTAAAACGATTGGTCAGAGGCATTGATCCATGCAAATAGCACTTATTTTTGAAAAAGAGGCAACTCCGGATTCTAAACTCCCTGTGACTGCGGTGGCAATTGTAGATGGCGTAGTTCCGGGCATTAAAATGCAAAATCTAGCCAGTACAAAATCACCGGCTATTATTTTTGATCTTGATGAAAAGGATTTGCCCCGACTTGTGGCTGAAGTTGAGGCTGTTAATGCCAATATTCGAAAATACGAGCCAACCGTTCAAAAGGATATATTTGCGATTGTCAGCCTTATTCCATGAAAATTGTTTGACAATTTCCTGTAAATCCTTATATTGCCGCCATTCCTGAGAAGTTCCCACGGTGGGGACGTTGAATTTCCTTCTTTAGAAGGAGGTAGCAATCTGAAAAGTAATCGGGACAACAACAATAAAAATGGAGCATAAGATGGCTGGTAAGCGTCTTGAAAGTAAACATAAAATTGATCGCCGTTTGGGTTGTAACCTGTGGGGCCGCGCAAAATCCCCTTACAACACTCGTCAAACTGGCCCAGGCCAACACGGTGCTAACCGCGGTAAACCTACAGACTACGGTCTGCAATTGCGCGCTAAACAAAAATTAAAAGGCTACTATGGTGGTATCGGCGAGAAACAATTCCGCAAATATTATTTCGAAGCCATTCGTATGTCCGGTGACTCTTCACAAAACTTGGTCGGTCTGCTTGAAAGCCGTTTGGATGCCGTTGTATACCGCGCCAAATTTGCACCAACCGTTTTCGCAACCCGTCAATTAGTGTCCCACGGTCACTTCAAAGTAAACGGCAAACGCGTCAACATTCCTTCTTATCAAGTAAAAGAAGGCGATGTGATCGAAGTCCGTGAAAAATCACGTACTGTTGCCATCATCATGGGAGCCCGTGAATCTGCTGAACGTGATACACCTGAATTCCTCGCCATGGATGATAACGGTTTCAAAGCCACCTTCGTTCGTACACCTAAGCTGGAAGATATTCCTTACCCAGTTGCCATGGAACCGAATCTGGTTATCGAGTTCTATAGCCGTTAGTCAATCAGGTTGTTATTCAAATTTCAAAAGCCGCTGGAAATTTTCAGCGGCTTTTTTGTTATGGTGTTTATGATCTCGGATGAAACATATTTGTCCAGACTTTGAAAAACCCGAATGGATCGGCGGGGTTAAAAGTCTGTGGATCCGGAAACGTGACGCCTGATGATTTCATCAATTCGCCCATCATCATCGGGTAGGCTTTGATAGCGGAATCAATGAATTGCTGTCTCACTTCCGGCGGAATGGAGACGAGAAATTTTCCAAAATCTTCAGGATCTATTTCGATTGTAAATTTCATTTTTGTGTCCTTCCTGTTAATAACGATGTCACGATGCCGTGCAGCGTATTGATTTCCTGATCTGTCGGGTGTGCGCGGGAAAACAGGGAACGGATATTGCGCGAAATAATATCTTTCATTTCCGGCACGCGATAAAATCCTGTGGCAAGCAATTCTGTATCCAGACGATCAAAAAAGCCGTTGAACAATGTTGCCGGGGCAGGGTTGCTTTTCCCCAGCGGGGTCGTTATTTCGGGGGCATTGAATACCCCTTGCGACCATTCATAAGACACAAGCAATACGGATTGCCCCAGATTGAGCGATGAAAAATCAGGGTTGAGTGGAATGGTAATCAGTTTGTGGGCCATCATGACTTCGTCATTGCTTAACCCTGCGCGTTCGGCCCCAAAGAGGATGGCGATTTTTTGTCCGTCGTGAATATCCTGATGCATGGCTGTTCCTGCACTACGCGCCGTCATGACCGGTTTTACCAGATCACGGGCGCGGGCAGTCGTGGCATAAACCGTATGACAGTCGGCAATGGCATCTTCCAAACTGTCAAACACCTGAACCGGCGGCATGGCGTTCAATGCTCCCGCAGACATGGCATCCGCTTTTTCGCTTGGCCAACCATCTCGCGGGTTGACCAGCCGCAAATAACGAAGACCGCAATTCAGCATGGCGCGAGCCGTCGCACCGATATTTTCGCCCATTTGCGGGTTCACCAGAATGATAACCGGTTGGGAAGGGAAGGAGTTTTCTGTTCTGTCCATTGCCTGTCTTTGCCGCATAATTCTTTGAAATACAAGAGAAAATGAAGTTTCGCTTTGTATTTTCATAACAAATTTGACAAAAGTCATGGTTAAGGATATATTAAGATCATCAGCGTTTACAATTTGTTAAGGATTTAAGGAATGGAAGCCGTCAACATGGATCATCTGTATCAACCTTATGCCCATCAGGATAATAGCGCCGCTTTTGATGTTGTCGCTGCGTTTTCCGAGTTGGAAACATCCCGCAAAATGACTTTGTTCGATCAACTTATGTCCGGCAGAGCCAATGCATACCGCAATACCCTTAAATCTATCTGGCCGCAATCCAATGACCATGATGCCAAAAAACTGGAAATCATCCTGCGCGCCCGCCTTGACCGGCTCAAAAAATTTTCTTGATGAGTAATCAGTACGATAGTTAGCGATAACTCTTATCCCGACAGCAATGTCGGGATTTTTCTTTGGTTACTGTGTCAGAAGTTGGAGTTGGGTGTCGGAGAGCGGTAGCGGATAATATTTTAATATCTGGAGATGGCCGTTCAGATATTTTACGTCGCCTACACCGATTCCTGTTGTTGCGGGTGAACTTGATCCGACAAGGGGGCCGGTGGTCACTGAGCCATTCAGGGCAGTATAGGTATTGGTGCTGGTGAAAGAAGTTCCTGCTTTAAAAGAGGTGAGCGAGGAAGCTATAGCAGACGTTGTAATATTTGTACCTGAATACCCGCCGGAAATTGTGCCGTTTGAGCCAAGGAGCAAATATCTGTTTCCGCTAAAGAAAAGTCCGGGGTTAAAAATGCTGGCCCAGCTAGACTGGGGAATTTGTGCGTCCAGTTGGGCAAAGACAGCCTCTCTCCCGTTGGTGCTGGACCATGGGGCTGATGGCAGGGTGAAGCTGTCTGCTGCTCTGGTCATTGAGGTTGTGGCGGTGGGGATATAGGATGTGGCATATGCGCCTTGTTCAAGTTGCGCACCATAGAGATAAGTACCAGACACCCCGTCAGTTGGGCCATTGATTGATATGATCGGATATTGTCCAGTCTGATTGACCGCGCCGAATGTTGCCGTGATAGAGCATCGATACCATCCGTTTGGAAGTGCTGTTATTTTATAGGATGATACTCCCGTTCCATTCACGGTTGTTGTACCGGCATTAAGGTCAAAAACCACATCCCCGTCAGCAGCCCAACCGGCGGCAGTGTGCACGCGCAGATTTATGTTTGGTAGTTCCGCTTTCTTGGCGTAAACGGAATAGGTATAAATTTGATTGGCCTGATAATTTCTGACATAACTAGCGTAACTTCCCCCCGCAACGCCGTTATTATATAGTTTGACTGCATTCATCGTGCCAT
>DMIT01000157.1 GCA_003452275.1 Rhodospirillaceae bacterium
TTTGTAATATGAAAACAATAAATGGCGGGAGCTAAAAAATGGAGCAGGAATTAAAAAATCAATTTGTACTGACAGGTTCGTTAGCCTTGGCAGCAGCAGGATTAATAGCTTTTGGTTATTTAGAACAACAAGATGTGTTGATGGATGCATCCCCAGAATCCCACCCCGTTGCAAGAAACCAATATATCATCGCCCAATTTCCCCAGTTGAAAGACGCATTCGCCCAATTGTCTATTTCACCCCATGCACCTACTCGCATTTGGAAAGAGCAAAAGAATGAATGGCATGCCGTTTATCAACTCGCAAACTTAGGAAAATGCTCTGAACTTCACGAGAATTGGGGGCGTTCTTTGGCAAGTTCCTTCGGACAAGCAGATCGATGGGGCACGGTTCAAGAAGCAACAGCTGATAAACCCATTCATATAAAAGTGAGAAGTCATCCAGAATATGTGCATATCTTTCTAACAGAATATCACCCTGCTCATTTTGCAGATAAACCATGGTATAAATCTTGGCGAACATCACCATCCGAAATAAAAAGTAGCTATGTGATGTCCATTAATTGTAACGACCGCCTGAAGGATAGAGCGCCTTGATTACCCTAGCCCAGATTAAAGCCGCGCGAGCCCTTCTCAATTGGACGCAAGACCATCTTGCGAAGGCCGCAGGGTTATCTTTGCCGGGAGTTAATAATCTGGAACGCGGCATTACGTCTCCGCGCAAAGAAACATTGTCATCCATCGAAGAGGCAATGGTCACTGCGGGGATCGAATTTATCGACACAACAGGCGTCCGGCTAAAAACGCCCGAATTAAGTGTTGAAATTATCGAGGGCACAGACTGGCTGGAAAAATATGACGCCGATATTTTTTCGGTTCTAAAAACCGATCAGGACGAAATTCTGCAATTTGCGTCCGACAATAAATTATGGATGGTCTATGGCAGCACAACCAACCATTTATATGTCGAACATAAGGCCAGGGTGAATTTCCAAGAACGCATTTTGGCCCCCGACAGCATTGAATATATCACGAGTCCTGCCGGAAGTTACCGTACCCTGTCCCCGACTTCTTTTGGTACGTTTGACAGGCAAATTTATGGCGACCGCGTTGCCACGATTTTATGGGATTCCCGAAAAATCATCCTGACCAAATCCAAATCTTTGGCTGACTCTGAAAGACAAATTTTCAATTCTCTTTGGGATATTGCCAAACCATTCCCATCCGCCAAACTCAAAACCATTGCGCAATGGGACGGCAATCAGAAAAAAGAAACGGGGAAATCTTAAAAGCTTATTAAGAGATAAGCTTCATAATGGGATCATGGCGAATTTGATTGTGCAGTTGCATGATTATCGGTTGACCACGGCGCAAATTATTTATCACTTGCCCGATCATCCTGCCCTGCTGCAATCCTATATCTGGCAGGAATATGATATCGCGCCGAAATTCCCGACCCTCTTTCGTTTTCTGAATTTCTGGACGAAAGAGATTGAAGGAAAATTGCATTCCGTCACCGTCGGATCAAAAGAAATCATCACCCCGAGCGATCCTCGGTTTTTTGATATTGAATTAACTGTCCAATAAATTCCGAACGGCTATAGCAATGACAAGGCCTCTTTCAAATAGGCCGGCATAGCAACAGGGGATTGTTTAAATACATCCTTGCGCCCTTCACTCACCCAGTTGAAAAGTGATTTCCCTTGAATAGGTCTGGACAATGCATCACAAAATCCACCCATACGAAATTCTTTCTTATCGGACTGGATAATGCAAAGCCCATCTGTTCCCAACACAAAATTGGCCTCGTTCTTATCGTTACCCTTTTTGCGCGCGACAAAGCTATCCGCAAATAGATAAGCCTCTTGCCGCTGGCCGCCTGACAATAAGCGCTGATGGGCGGCACGAATGGCATCACGCACGTCTTCCCCTGTATGACTGAGCGGATTGACACCCGCAATATTGCTGACCTTCACACCTGCCATTTGCGCAACCATCAGGGCCATACGCACGCAATTCACGCGCTTTAACAGACGCACACCTGTCCCTGTGTAAAGATGCGTTTTCTGTTGTTGTGAAGGTGGATCAATATGGCCTTCAGGTGCCCTTGCCAATTGACCGCTGATCTCAAGTTTATAAACCAGCGACATATCAGGAGAAAAATAAAACGGCCATTTCCCTTTCTTATCCAGCAAGTTTAATTTCCCAACCATCGTTTGAATGGCATCGGCAGACTGACGCGCAATCGGAACCATGACTGCCAGATTAAATTTTTTCGTCAATGGATCGGTATCAATACTTCGTTTGCTCCCGTCAAAATCCTGAAGCCGCAATTCAAGTTGCCCCCTATCTTGCTGTACGATACCGGAATAAATATGCGAACATGGCTTCCCGTCTATCAGATATGTATCCTGATTGTGAAAAATGCAAAACAGTGATGTCTCTTGATTAAACCCAGTCAATTCAACGCCCTCTATTTCAATGACAGAAGGCGATTTGTTATAATAATTCAAAGAAAAAGTCTATATTTTTTTAAGTTATTCCTTCTTCGACCCCGGTGCCATGGTGACGCGCAATCCGTCCAGAGCGTCCGACATCAGGATTTGGCAGGACAGGCGGGAATTTTCCTGCACCTCTTGGGCATCGTCTAACAAGCGGTCTTCTTCGTCATCGGATTTCGGATAGAGTTTATCCAGCCATTCAGGGGCCACATAGACATGACAGGTGCCACAGACACATGAGCCACCGCAATCGGCCTTCATCGGCAGACCATAGTCACAGATGATTTCCATGACGCGCCACCCTTCGAGAGCTTCCAGCTCATGCTCTACCCCGTCAAAATCGGTCACATAGAGTTTCATTTTTCACCTGCTGCTTTCGGGAAATCTTTCAAAAGATCAGTATTTTTGGGCAGAAAATCTTTCATTGCCCATGCAAAGGCTGCTGTCGAAACCAACCCCACCAATGTATCCGCCATCACTGCAAGAAACATGACGATAAACCGCGCGCCACCATCCTGACCATCTTCGGGGCTGCCGGCTGC
>DMIT01000195.1 GCA_003452275.1 Rhodospirillaceae bacterium
AAAAAGGGGGAATTGCCAATCCCCCCTTTGCAATCATTGATAATCTTGAATGATCTGAAAATTAAATCAGCTTTAAATGATCGCCTCTGATGCAATTCTGGTTTTCGCAACGGAATCGCTGACCCCGCTCAGGGTCGCCAGAATATTCGTCAGATTATGACTGATATCGTTTACGGCCTCCGCTGCATTTTGCATACTCGACGACATATCGCGCGTCACATTGCTTTGCTCTTCGATAGCTGTGGTCGCACCTGTCACGTAATTTCTGGCATTGTCGATGGACTGGGTAATGTCCTGCAAACTGCCTGCGACATTGGACACGACATCCTGAATATTATTAATCTCGCTGCCAATCTTATGCGTTGCCTCCGCGACCTGTGTCGCCAGACCTTTGACTTCTGATGCTACAACGGCAAATCCTTTTCCGGCCTCCCCTGCGCGCGCCGCTTCAATCGTTGCGTTCAAGGATAGCAAATTAACTTGTTCCGCGATTTTTTGAATCAGTGTCACAATTCCATTCATCTCTTGCGCGGCATGAAGAAGCTTCTTCGTCTCTTCCCCTGTTTGAATGATCCTGCCATATGCATCACTTGCCGCATCTGTCGATCTTGACATGCTGCGTGCAATTTCCACCACCGAGGCATCAAGCTCTTCGGCCCCTGCGGCAACGGTCTGAACATTGGTCGATGTTTCATTCGACCCACCTGCCGCCAGAGTCGTCTGTTGTTTTAAAACCAACACAGCTTCTTCAATGGCGTTCATATCCTGTTTGATACTGATAATTTTTTCGACTGTATTGGTGATATTGGTTGCAAATTTGACGACTTTAAAAGGCTTGCCATTCATATCAAAAATGGGGTTATAAGACGCCTCGATCCAGACTTCTTTCCCGCCCTTGCCAAAGCGTTTATATTGGGCTGCCTGAAATTTTCCAGTACGCAACCCTTCCCAAAACATTTTATATTCCTGACTATTCCGATATTCGGGATCAACAAACATGCTATGATGCCCTCCTTTGATCTCGGATAAAGAATAGCCCATTGTATCCAGAAAATTCTCATTGGCGGCAAGAATAATTCCATCCAGCGTAAATTCAATGATCGCCTGAGACTTATTGAGGGCACTTAATTTTCCTTCAAACTCGGAGTTTCTCAGTTTAAACTCTGTAATATCTGTCGCGAATTTAACAATTTTGTAAACTTTGCCTTCTTTATCCAGAATAGGGTTATAAGTAGCCTCGATCCAGACTTCTTTTCCACCCTTACCAAAACGCTTATATTGCGCTGCCTGAAATTTTCCAGCCCGTAAGTCTTCCCAAAATTGTTTATATTCCACACTGTTACGGACAACTGTGTCCACAAACATACTATGATGCCGACCTTGCACTTCTGCCAGATCATACCCCATAGCCCCTAAAAAATTGTGATTGGCGGTTACAATCGAGCCATCCGGATAAAATTCAATGATGGCTTGCGACTTATCCAGTGCAATAAATTTTTGTTCTAGTTCAATACGATTTTTATCTTTTGATGCTGCAAAAAGCACAATAGTCCCCCAAGTAATGGCAATAAAACAGTCCGAGCAAATGACGAGTCATTTGCGTCATTGAAAAATAGAATAGATTTAGAAATGATATGAGATTCCAAAAAGCTATGACAAATAACAGGAATAAAGAAGTATTACAAAAGATAGCCAGCTCTTACCGCATAATTACAATAATACCCGACAAAACGATCATACTACAGCATGCTTCCGTGAGCAAGACCATCTACCCAGAACAATAAAAAAAGGGGGATAAATTCCCCCTTTGACCAGCCTTCATCACAAACAAGGCTATTAATTAGTAATCGCATCGGAAACAAGCTTTGTCTGATCGACCGATGCCTTTACATCTTCCAGCGCATTGATGATATAACCCAGATTGCCGCTGACTTCATGCATTGCTTCAGACGCATTCTGCATATTGGACGACATGTCACGCGCCACGGCACTTTGTTCTTCGACCGCGCCTGCCACCCCCGCAACATACCCACGTGCATTATCAATGGTGGTCATGATCGTTTGCAACCCATTGGCCACCACCGCCACTACTTCCTGAATATTGTTAATCTCACCACCGATTTGGTGAGTTGCATCCGCGACCTGCGTTGCCAGATTTTTGACTTCGGATGCAACAACAGCAAACCCTTTTCCGGCCTCTCCTGCTCGCGCCGCTTCAATTGTTGCGTTCAGAGACAGTAAATTAACTTGCTCGGCAATCTTTTGAATAAGGCTCACAATGCCGGACATGGCTTGCGCCGCCGCCAGCAGCTTTTTAGTTTCGATATCTGTCTCAACAACTTTTTGAAATGCTTCATCAGCCGCCGTTGCTGTGTTGCTCATCGTCTGGGAGATTTCAACAACTGAAGCGTGAAGCTGCTCTGCTCCTGCGGCAACCGTTTGGACGTTGGCTGATGTTTCGGTAGCCCCATTGGATGCTGCCGCTGTTTGTTGATTGACAACACATACGGCATCTTCAATCCGTGATAAATAACTGCCCATATTCTGTTTGATAGACTTGAGCTGTTCGATATTTTTACTGATATCAGTTGCGAATTTGACAATTTTGAATGGCTTGCCATTCAAATCGACAATAGGATTATAAGATCCTTCGATCCAGATTTCTTTTCCACCTTTTCCAATGCGCTTATACTGCGCTGCCTGAAATTTTCCATTCCGCAGATCATCCCAGAATTTTTTATATTCGGGCGTGTCACGGGAATCAGGAGCAACAAACATGTTGTGATACTTTCCTTGTATCTCGTCCAATCGATAGCCCAATGTCGATAGGAAATTCTCGTTCGCCGTTAAAATAACTCCTTCCAGCGTGAATTCAATGATCGCCTGTGATTTATCGACGGCATTCAACTTCCCTTCAAAGTCAGCATTTTTCATTTTTTGATGGGTGATATCGGTGGCAAACTTGACGATCTTGTAAATCTCGCCATTTTTCTTGGAAATAGGATTATAAGACGCCTCAATCCAGATCTCTTTTCCACCTTTTCCAATCCGTTTATATTGCGCCGCCTGAAATTTCCCGTTTCGTAAATTTTCCCAAAATTGTTTGTAATCTGGTGTATCGCGGAAAGATGAATCAACAAACATACTATGATGCTTTCCTTGTATCTCATCCAGCCGATACCCAAAGGTAGATAGAAAATTTTCATTTGCAGTCAGGATGCTGCCATCCAGTTGAAATTCAATCACTGCTTGGGATTTATTTAACGCCGCCAATTTAGCTTCGATATCTTGAATACGACCGAAATTAAAAAACATAACGATGATCTTTCCTGAGAATGTTGCTTTATGTTACGCAGAAAAAATTCGATACGCAGCGACATCTACACACGCAATAACCATGCCATCAAAATCTTTCATCAAGAGAGGTAGATTTTAATAACATCTAATCACGTCAACAACAATCGAGATTATATTTTAAGGCTTTCCGCTTTGGGCATATCTGCCATGGCTTTATCAATATCATCAGAAAACGGCATGGCTGTCTGTGTCCCTGTTTTCAAGCATGTCAGGCTCCCCGCTACACTGGCGCGGCGCATAGCCTCTGGCAGATCAATCCCGTCATGGATAGCGGCGGCAAGCGTACCACAGTATGCATCACCGGCCCCCGTCACATCAACGACTTGCGATTGATCCAACGGCATAATAGGAACGCCCCATGCCTTACCCTCTTTGGTAACGGCAACAGAGCCGCCTTTTCCGATGGTGACAATACATGTCAGTTGCCCTTCAATCGCCAAAGCTTGGGCTAATTTAAGAGCATTATTCTCGGTTTTCAAATTCAGCTTTGCAGCGATTTGCCTTGCCTCAATACTATTCACAATTAAATAGTCCAGAAGACCAAACGCTTTTTGGGGAAGAGTAATAGCAGGGGCAAGATTCAGAATTGTTTTAACGCCGCGCGCATGGGCACGTTCCAGCAAAGTAATGGTCTGGTCAACCGGCAGTTCCATCTGCATCAGCAGGACATTTCCCTTATTGAGAATTTCATCCGGAACCTGATCGTGAATGACTTTTTTATTGGCCCCTGACATGACGATAATACTATTTTCGCCGGACTTATCACGGGCAACAACAGCCAGACCAGTATCTTCGTCATCTGTATAGGCAACACCTGACACCATCACACCGTTGGCTTTTAATTCTTCACGTAACATTTTTCCATAATCATCATTGCCGACGCGACCTATTAACGCGACTTTTGCATTTGACGTCCGCGCGGCGGCCAAGGCCTGATTGCCCCCCTTACCACCGGGAGAATGCACATAACCATTTGAGAGAATAGTTTCACCGGGTTCAGGGAAATGTTCGACCTGAACACCGATATCCATGTTGAGAGAGCCAAATACGATAATCATTTTTTGATTGTACCATATTCTGGCGAAAGTCCCATGAATAACTCTCCTGTCATACAGAAAAATATATGGTGCAGAGCAGGATTTTGAAGTGGCGGCTTATTGGTATTCCTAAGGAATTATGCCCAATTCCTCCTTTAACCCCTTGTTCTAATTGATAATCATTCTTAACTTCTTTGTTTGGCTTTTGGGGCACAAAGTTTTATAAGTGCCTTTGAAGAGGTACTTAAAATAATGGATTACCGCGCATTTTTCGACAGAAGCATTCAAAATTTAAAAACCGAAGGCCGTTACCGCAGTTTTGCAAATCTGGAACGCCTTGTCGGCCAATTTCCGAACGCCCTATATCATGACCCCTGCGGTATCAGCCGCGAAGTCACCATCTGGTGCAGCAATGATTATCTGGGCATGGGACAAAACCCCAAAGTTTTAAATGCCATGCATACTGCCATTGATAAATGCGGCGCGGGTGCAGGCGGCACGCGTAATATATCGGGAACCACGAAATACATCGTCGATCTGGAATCGTCATTGGCCGATCTTCACCAGAAAGAAGCCGCCCTTGTTTTCCCATCGGGTTATACAGCCAATGAAGGCGCCCTATCCGCCATCACCAGATTATTGCCGGACTGCCATGTTTTTTCAGATGCCCTGAACCACGCATCGATGATCCATGGTATCCGCGACGGAAAATCAACCAAGCATATTTATCAGCACAATGATTTGGCCCATCTTGAGGATTTGTTAAAAGCCGCACCGGTTCAGGTTCCAAAACTAATCGTGTTTGAATCGGTTTATTCCATGGAAGGCGATATCGCGCCGATTGCCGAAATTTGCGACCTTGCCGACCGTTACAATGCCATGACCTATCTCGACGAGGTTCATGCCGTTGGTGTGTATGGCCCGCGCGGAGGTGGCGTCGCCGAAGAGCGCGGCTTGATGGATCGTATTGATATAATCGAAGGCACCTTTGGCAAAGCCTATGGCTTAATGGGTGGGTTTATCACTGCCAATGCCTCTATCATTGATGCCGTCCGTTCCTATTCGGGCAATTTTATCTTTACGACTGCCCTGCCGCCCGTGTTATGCGCCGGCGCATTGGCCAGCGTCGAATA
>DMIT01000012.1:0-2191 GCA_003452275.1 Rhodospirillaceae bacterium
CAATTGTTTGGGGCATGATGGAATCGTTGGCCGCAACGACCAGAACGACAATATCGGTCACATTCGCGCCGCGTGCCCGCATTTCGGTAAAGGCAGCGTGACCAGGGGTATCAAGGAAGGTGATTTTATCACCTGAACCAAGGGTAATCTGGTAAGCCCCGATATGCTGGGTAATACCGCCAGCCTCGCCGGAGACAACATCTGTCCGGCGCAGAGCATCGAGCAGGGAGGTTTTTCCGTGGTCGACGTGTCCCATGATGGTCACAACGGGCGGGCGGGAAACAAGGTTGCTTTCGTCATCTGCTTCGCCATCTATACCGATTTCAACGTCGGCTTCGGTCACGCGTTTAATGCGATGCCCGAATTCCAGAATAATCAATTCGGCGGTATCGGCATCAATCGATTGGTTGATGGTGGCCATGACGCCCATTTTCATCAGGGATTTGATGACGTCGCCACCGCGTTCCGACATACGGTTGGCCAGTTCCTGAACGGTAATGGTTTCAGGGACGATCACGTCGCGATATTGTTTGACCTGTTCGACCTTGGTCATGGACGATTTGGCTTTTTGACGGGCGCGGCGAACGGATGACAGCGACCGCGCATTATCCGAACGTTCATATTGCTCGTTCAAAACCTGATTGACCGTCATGCGACCAGACCGGCTGGAATAGCCATCGCTCGAAGGAGCAGAGTCATCTGCGGTTTTTGTATTGCGTCCGGCAGTCCGTTTAAGGCGGTCACGCACAGATTCTCCCGAATCCTCATCCGCCGGACGTGGGCGATAAGCCCCCGGAACCGCAGGAGTTTGGGGTGCAGATGCAGCGCGTTGTTCGGCCAGTTTCTTTTCTTGTGCTTTGCGTTGAGTTTCCAGCTCTTCTGCCTTTTTGCGGTCTTCTTCTTTGATGAGTTCCAACTCTTCAATTTCACGACGGCGCAGTTCTTCGGCATCAATTTTGCCAGGGCGTTTACCGGTAGATTCGGCCTGAACGCGTATTTTCTCTTCTTCGGCTTCTAATGCGCGGCGATTGGCTTCTTCCTCACGGCGGCGGTCGTCCTCTTCTTTTGCTTTTTGTAAGGCAATCAGACGGACGTTTTTCTCATCCGTTGTCAGGTGTTCTTCACCATCTTCATGTCCGTGGGCAGATTCGGTTGCAGCCGCCGCACCGGCACCGCGTTTTTTACGCACCTCGATTTGCACACCGCGGCTTTGACCGCGTGCCAATGTCTGGGTAATTTGTTGCGATCCCGAAGGCGCACCTTTCAGGCTCAATGTACCTTTTTTAGCAGGCGCAGCAGGTGTTCCGCCGAGGGAGAGTGTTTTCTTTTCTTCAGTCATTTACGTTTCCGACTTTACAGCTTTCAGTTTTGTTAAAATTTCTAATAGTTTTCGGGTCAGGCCACCTTCGGCCAAAACCATATGAATGACGTTTTCTTCGCCAATTGCGGCTGAGAGTTGTACTGATGACCATTCCTCGATCACCGGCACATTGTCATGGATTGCCAATCGTTCCAGTTTTTCGCGCCCGTTTTCCTTTGCATCGCTGGCGACAACATATACCGCCGCGGTATGGGAACGCAAGGCTTCGTCTGCTTTTGTGAAGCCAAAACGCAATTCTCCAGCTCTTTTTGCCATGCTAAGGGTCTGCATGGCCAGACGAAACAGTCCGGACTCTATTGATTCCATTAGGTTTTCGGGGATTTTGACGTTCTGACGGGTTTGGGCGGCAAAACTGTTGCGCCAGATGGCTTTTTTCAAAACCGCCTGATCTGCCTTGATCCACAGGAAAACGCCCGGAAGTTTCTGGGTTAAATCGGCGATGATGGAACCGTCAGGGGCAATGACGAAACGGATCATCTGGTCAATCGGCAAAACTTCATTCGTGACAGCGCAAATGGCTGTTTTAGACAAGGTCATGGGCATCCTCGCTTGAACGTCTGATGACAGGGATGTTTGCGGCGAGGAGGGAGAAGAAGCAGGAGGCGAAAAATATAATCCCAGCGTCATCGGTGATAATGAACCGATGACGGGATGGTAAAAATATTCAGGTCGCGTTTCCTTCGCCATGTATGTCTTCTCTCCACATGACTATTATTTAGCGTCAGCGTCGGCCGATGGAGCTTCGTCTGCAAACCAGTGTTCACGCGCTTTCATAATCAGCGCATTGGCATCCGCAGCAGAAATTTTCTT
>DMIT01000012.1:2234-17765 GCA_003452275.1 Rhodospirillaceae bacterium
AAATTCAACAGATCATCCGCTAAACCTAGCTCGGATTGGCGTTTTTTCAATTCCTCAGCCTTCGCTGCCAACCAGTTGATGGCGCGTGTGCAGAGTTCTTCGGCAATTTCTTCGTTGAAACCGGCAATCGCGCCCATTTCCTCGATAGGTGTTTCGGCAATCTCTTCGACTTTGGTAAAGCCCTCAGCGATCAAAAGACGTGCAATCACATCGTCAATATCCAGTGCCTCGATAAAGAGGGTGGAACGGGATGTGAATTCTTCGGCGCGGCGTTTGGCTTCTTCTTCTTCGGTCAGGATATCAATGTACCAACCGGTCAGGATAGAGGCGAGGCGCACGTTTTGGCCACGGCGACCAATGGCCAGCGACAGTTGTTCGTCAGGCACAACAACGTCCAGACGGTGTTTTTCTTCATCCATCACCACTTTGGCAACTTCGGCAGGGGCCAGAGCATTGACGATGAAAGTCGCAATATCCGGAGACCATGGAATAATATCCACTTTTTCGCCACCCAGTTCGCCGACAACCGCCTGAACACGGCTACCGCGCATCCCGACACATGCGCCGACCGGATCGATGCTGCCGTCGCGGGAGTAAACAGCAATTTTCGCGCGGGAGCCAGGGTCACGGGCCACAGATTTGATTTCGATGACGCCATCATAGATTTCCGGAACTTCCTGTTCGAACAATTTGGCCATAAATTCGCCTTTTGTACGTGACAAAAAGATTTGCGGGCCGCGTTGTTCACGACGTACATCATAAATATAGGCACGTACACGGTCGCCATTTTTCAAATGTTCGCGTGGCAGGGTGTCATCACGGCGCAGAACGGCCTCGGCACGTCCCAGATCAATGGTGGCATTGCCGTATTCAACACGTTTGATAACCCCGCTGATAATTTCGCCAACGCGGTCTTTATATTCGGCAAATTGTTGATCGCGCTCTGCTTCGCGGATATTCTGCATAATGACTTGTTTTGCAGTCTGCGCCGCCACGCGGCCATAGTCGAAAGCAGGGAGAGTATCAATCAGGATATCACCGACTTTCGCATCCGGTTTTTCGCGCTTCGCCTGATCCAGAGTGATTTGCGCCGCTTCGTTTTCAATCAAAGACGTTTCGGTTACAGTGCGGTAACGTTTGAGTTCAGTGTCACCGGTGCGGCGATCAATATGGCAGCGAATATCATGTTCATGACCGTATTTTGAGCGACCGGCTTTTTGGATAGCCTGTTCGATTGCCTGAATAATGACTTCCTTGTCCATGTTTTTTTCACGGGCAACGGCATCCGCCACTTGTAAAATTTCTACGCGACTCATTCCTCGGTCTCCTTATTTTTGTTTTTATTTTTACTGTTTTTGAGAGCCTGTTTTGCAAGCTCGTCGGTTAAGATTAATTTTGCGCGGACCAAATTATCCATGCGGATCGGTTCGTCCCCGTGATCGGTGATGATGGTGAAAGATTCGCCATCAAAAGACGATAATCTGCCGCGAAATTTGCGGGCTCCGTCCTGATTGGCGTCAATGGTTTCCACAGAGATTTCATAGCCGATATATTTCACAAAATCGCGGTCTTTGACCAATGGACGATCAATTCCCGGGGAACTGACCTCCAGTTGATAGGCCGACTGGATCGGGTCTTCGACATCCAGCAGGGCAGAGACTGCATGGCTGATTTCGGTGCATCCATCCAGATCCAGCGTTCCGGTATCAGGATTTTCCGCCATGATTTGTAAGGTTTGCAGTTTCTGGCTCCCGATGATCCTCAAGGATACAAGATCGTATCCCAGATTTGTGAGAACCGGTTCAATGAAACCTGCGATACGCTTTTCTTGAATTGTGGGCATTAAATTCTATTTCCAGTATCCAGGTTACAAAAAAGGCGGGGTTTTTTCAAACCCAGCCTGTAACATACAGTGCTAATTTATAAGTAGTTTATATGTGGAAACCAATTGGATTGCAAGAAGATAAATTGATCTTTGCTCGGAATATAAGGTTTTACGAAATAATATATACTTTAGGTTAAATTAGAAAAATAGTATTTACACCTAAGATTAGTTGCGGTTCGCGGCATTTCGGTGCATTCCTAGGTATGCTATTTATATAACTATGCTATCTCATAACTTCGTAAAAACTATCGGATAAAAATGACCATAACAAAAACAAAAAACAAAGAAAAAGCTGCTCCGGTAGCAAGAAATTCACGTAGAAGCTCTGTCGATGGTGATGAACCAAATCCAGTTGACGTCTTTGTCGGGCAGAAATTGAAAGCCCGCCGAAACTTGATTGGAATGACGCAAGAGAAACTTGCTGAAGCAACGGGAATTACTTTTCAGCAAGTTCAGAAATACGAAAAAGGACGCAACCGTTTGAGTGCCAGCAGAATTTTTCAGTTTTCTCGTGTCCTGAATATTCCTGTTGCCTATTTCTTCGAGGGATTTTTCTCGTCAGATACATTGATTGGCCTGCAAGCAGGCTTTGCGGATAACGAGCAGGGGGTCTTCGAATCAGAAGCCGACGCAGCGGATGACGTGATGCTTCACAAAGAAACCATTGATTTGGTGAGAACATATTACACCATCACTGACGAGAAATTACGTAAGGATTTCTTGAAAATGCTCAAGCAGATGGCTAAAAATTTTAAAAGCCCAGAATAATATATAAAGAAAGGCTTTTGTTTTATTCTCTCAACGGCTAGAATCTCTGAATATTTTTTAACAGAGATTCTTGCCGGAGATGCCGCAATGACGACCGAAATTTTAAAGAACTTTATTTTTACCAGCGAATCTGTTGCCGAAGGGCACCCGGATAAAATTTGCGATTGCATTTCCGATTCTATTGTCGATGCCTATCTGGCCCAAGACCCGTATTCCCGTACCGCCGTTGAAACTGTCGCCACGACCGATTATGTTGGAATCATCGGTGAAGTACGCAGCGCCGGAAGTTTGAACCACGACCAGATCAAGGATATTGCCCGTCAGGCCATCAAGAAAATTGGCTATGAACAAGAAGGATTTAATTGGAAAACCGTCAATATTGATTGCAAACTCCATGCCCAATCCGCTGATATTGCCGTTGGGGTAGATGCAGCAGGTAACAAAGATGAAGGCGCAGGCGATCAAGGGATCATGTTCGGTTATGCCTGTACCGAAACGCCGGAATTAATGCCGGCTCCCATTCATTATTCCCATGCNNGCGAAGTCAATTGTTGTATCAACCCAGCATAGCGAAGGATTATCACAATCCGATGTCAAAGAAATTGTTCGCCCATATGTGCAGAAAATTTTGCCACAAGGGTGGATGTGCGAAGAATCTGAATTTTATGTGAACCCGACCGGGCGTTTTGTGATTGGCGGGCCGGTTGGTGATTCGGGATTGACCGGACGCAAGATTATNNACGTATGGCGGGGCGGCTCCGCATGGCGGCGGGGCTTTTTCGGGTAAAGACCCGACAAAAGTTGATCGTTCTGCGGCCTATGTCGCGCGCTATATTGCCAAAAACATTGTTGCTGCCGGATATGCTGAAAAATGCTTGATCCAGTTGTCTTATGCGATTGGCGTGGCTCACCCGATTTCCGTCTATGTCAATACATTAGAGACCGGAAACGTGCCCGAGACAAAACTTGCCGAAGCCATAAGCCGTGTGATAGACCTTTCGCCACGCGGCATCCGCACCCATTTGCAATTGAATAAACCGATTTACGCCCGCACCGCGTCCTATGGACATTTCGGACGCAATGTTGATGGCGATGGCGGATTCTCGTGGGAAAAAACAGATTTGATTGATGCGTTAAGGAAAGAAATTGGTTGAAGAATCTATTCAAAAAGTAAAACGTGTTTATGTCCGCCGTCATGGACGTCCCATGCATCAGGGACGCATGGATGCGCTGGAAACAGTCTTTCCGACAGTTCAAATCCCCAAGGATATCCTTCAGGAAGATGGTCAACTTGCCGCCAGCGAATTTTTCGATGGCGCGGCTGTGCAAAAATTGCATTTTGAAATAGGCTTCGGCAATGGCGAGCATCTGTTATATGTCATGCGTGAAAACCCGCATGACCATTTCATTGGTGCCGAACCCTATATGAACGGTATGTCTGCCTTTATCAAAAGCCTGCCGGTACCTACCCCTGATAATATCCGCGTTCATGCCGATGATGCGTTGATGGTTCTGAATAGTTTGCAAGATGCGTCAGTCGATGTGATCTATATTTTAAACCCCGACCCATGGCCCAAATCACGCCATCATAAACGCCGTATCGTGTCCGAAGCGAATCTGGATGTTTATGCGCGCGTTTTAAAAGAGGGGGGCCTGATGGTTCAGACGACCGATGTCGATGATCTGGCTGAATGGATGTTGACCAAAACGATCAATAGCCCTTATTTCGATTGGACAGCCGAACATCCCGCCGACTGGAAAACCGCCCCCAATGGATGGATGTCCACACGGTATGAAAACAAAGGCAAGGAAGCGGGGCGGTCACAAACCTATTTGTTGTATCGCCGCAATGCCACAGCTGTGGTGGCTAAAACAAGTGTTCCTGCTGTTGAGATGCCAAAGATCAGAATTTATTAGGCATTATAAATTTTCATAATTTTATTGCCTTTTTCGCCAATTCTATTTATGACTGTCTTCTGTGATTAGGAAAATACACTGGCTGGTTACTATAAAAAATTTTGTATCAGATGAAAGGGTGAAAGATGGAGAGAGTAACAATATCGATGGAGACGGCGCGTACTCTTTATGCGTTGGATGGATCAACTCCTCAAAAAAAGAGGCCGAATAGTGCGCGCTTTTACTGTGATAATGGGACATCTGTTGTTCTCCCAGTCAAGGAGTTTATTCTAGGTGTCAGTGCTTATTCGGAATTAGCAAAAGGTTGTTTTCGTGATGCTTTCACATTGCATGTGAGGGGCAAAAATGCGGCAGTACTAAGTCCTTTATGGACTTGCAAGGGGGAAGAATATCCTACATCCGCAGTCAGCGTAAACACAACAACGCAAGCCTTTGTGAAGGCCTGTCAGAACGGCCCGGTCATTCTTACCTATCGTCGGCAACCGTTCGGGGTGCTGACATCTTGTGAGTCTAAACCGGAATAGGGATGAGATCATCATCCATTATAAAAAAAGCCGGATAGAAATTATCCGGCTTTTTTGTAAGTTCCTGCTTTCGCAGGAATGCAAATGAGGGATTAGCCGTTCGCGACGGAAGCGACTTCGGCAGCAAAGTCGGTAACTTCTTTTTCAATGCCTTCGCCCAATTGGTAGCGGATATAGCCAGCCAATTTAATGGATGCGCCTGCTGCTTTTGCTGCTTTTTCAACAACGGCAGAGACTTTTGTATCCGGATCCATGATGAAAGCTTGTTCAGTCAGGCAAACTTCTTCGAAGAATTTGCGCATACGTCCATCCAGCATTTTCTCGACGATATCTGCCGGTTTGCCGGAAGCAAGAGCGGTTTCGCGTTGAACGTTACGTTCACGCTCAGCCGCAGCCGGATCAACAGATGCAGTGTCGAGGAATTGCGGGTTGGCAGCAGCAACGTGCATTGCCAATTGTTTACCAAGTGTTGCAAGAACATCAGCAGGAGCAGAGGATTCAAGCGCAACCAGAACACCGATTTTCCCAATGTTCGGAGCAATCGCATTGTGTACGTAAGTTGCGACGTAACCTTCGGACACGGATAATTTTGCGCAACGGCGGAGGGACATGTTTTCGCCGATGGTAGCAATCATGCCTGTCAAATATTCCTGAGTTGTTTTGCCTTCGCCGTAAGCAGAGGAAGACAGAGCCTCGACAGAGCCATTCGCAGACAAGGACAATTGCGCAGCCTTGGTTGCGAAATCCTGAAATTGCTGGTTACGGGCCACGAAGTCAGTTTCTGCGTTGACTTCAAGGATAGAAGCTTCTTTGTTATCTGCGCCGGCACTAACCGCCACCAGACCCTCGGCAGCTGTACGACCGGATTTTTTAGCCGCTTTTGCCAGACCTTTTTTACGGAGATAATCAACTGCGGCTTCCATATCGCCATTGCATTCTACGAGCGCGTTTTTCGCGTCCATCATGCCGGCATCGGTTTTTTCGCGTAATTCTTTTACCATTGAAGCTGTAATGTCAGCCATCGTGTCACCTTTTAAGTTGAGAGTGTTGAGTTAGAGAGTGGGGAGAGAATGAGTGGCCAGTACATTTTTGCATTGACCACTCAAAAATCTTCACTCAATTAAGCGTTTGCGGCAGCTTTGGCTTCCGGAGAGGTTTCGTTGGCCGCGGCAGGAAGTTCGACTTTGAGATCTACAGACTCACCAATGTCTTTTCCTTTTGCGCCGAGTTCTGCCTGAATACCGTCAAGGATCGCAGAAGAAACGAGGTCGCAATACAGCTCAATCGCGCGCAAAGCATCATCATTACCTGGAATCGGGAAGTCGATACCATCCGGGGAAGAGTTGCTGTCGATGATCGCGAACACTGGAATACCCAGTTTGTTGGCTTCTTTAATCGCAATGTCTTCTTTGTTGGTGTCGATGATAAAGATCGCGTCAGGTTGACCGCCCATATCTTTGATCCCGCCAATGGATTGTTCCAGTTTTTCCATTTCACGACGGAACATCAGTTCTTCTTTTTTGGTGAAACCGGTTTTTTGTTGAGCGAACAAGCCTTCGAGTTCTTTCAAACGGTTAATGGAATTGGTTACTGTTTTCCAGTTGGTGAGCATTCCACCCAACCAGCGGTGGTTGACGTAGTATTGGCCGCAGCGTTGTGCAGAAGCTGCAACAGTTGCTTGCGCCTGACGTTTTGTACCAACGAACAGAACACGCCCGCCTTTGGCAACGATTTCGCGGATTGTACGCAAAGATTGGTCGAGCATCGGCACAGTTTGTTGCAGGTCAAGAATATGAACATCGTTACGAACACCGAAAATGAACGGACGCATTTTAGGGTTCCAGCGACGGGTACGGTGACCAAAGTGAACACCGGCTTCGAGTAATTGACGCATTGTGAATTCAGGCATAGCCATGGAATATATCTCCTTTTTCCAGTTTGACCTCTACGGGGGTAATGACGAAACCATTCCGTCACACTGGTAGGGAAAAATTATAAATTTGGCCCAGCCCCGTATGTGAATTGAGGCTTTTTATAAGGATTCGCGTGCTATAAAGCAAGCAAAAAGAACAGTTTTCATGATAAAACATCCTATATTGTGTGATGCAGCAAATTTAATGCCTTTAAAAAATTAACCTTTTCGGGCATAGTTCGCGCATCAATTTGAAAAGGTTAGGAAATATGTCGAAAGTTGCTGTTGTTACCGGCGGAACGCGCGGAATTGGGTTGTCTATTACCAAGGCTTTGATTGCCGAGGGGTATCAGGTTGCTGCCCTATATCATGGAAATGAAGAGGCTGCCCAGAAATGCGCTGCGGAAACAGGTGCAAAAGTATTTAAAGCTGACGTTGCGAATTTTGAACAATGCCACAAAGCGATCACCGATATTGAAGCCCAACTCGGCCCTGTTGCGGTGCTGGTGAATAATGCGGGGATTACCAAAGACGGGATGCTGCATAAAATGCCGGAAGATAACTGGCATGCCGTGATTGAAACCAATCTGACATCCTGTTTCAATATGTGCCGCGCGGTGATTGAAGGCATGCGTGGGCGTCAGTTCGGTCGTATCATCAATATCAGTTCGATCAACGGACAAAAAGGCCAGTTGGGTCAGGCGAATTATTCTGCGGCGAAGGCCGGAATGCTCGGCTTTACACGCGCGTTGGCGCTTGAGAGTGCAGCGAAAGGCATTACCGTCAATGCAATTTGCCCAGGCTATATTGCAACCGATATGACCTCTGCCATGCCGCAGGAAGTTCTGGACAGCATTATCCGTCAAATTCCTGCTGCGCGTATGGGAAAACCGGAGGAAATTGCCGATATGGTTGCCTTCCTTGCATCCGAGAAAGCGGCGTTCATTACCGGTTCAACAATGACTGTGAATGGCGGGCAATATATCGCTGCTTAATCGATATGCCTTCCAACCCAGACAGCCATGCTGAATGTGGCTTGTAAGAGATAACCGCCCGTTGGGGCCTCCCAGTCCAGCATTTCGCCGATGGCGTAGGTGCTGGATATTTTTTTGAGCCTGAAATTGTCATCGACTTCGTCAAGAGCAATCCCGCCCGCCGATGATATGGCGCGGTCAATATCGGCTACGCCAGTCAGTATGAGCGGGTATGATTTGATGCGTGAGGCAAGGTCACGCGCGTTCAGATTAGATACGTTCCGATCTTCCTGTAACAAGCCGATGGCAACGGGTGAGAGAGATAAATTTTTTCGAATGTAATTGGAAAGGCTATCACGTCCGCGCGGTGCATTTAACTGTGAAATGATTTTATCTAACGGGACATTCGGTTTTAAATCGAGTGTTAAAATAGTTGATCCGTCTTTATCAATTTTGTTCCGCAAAGATTTGGAAATAGCATAAATTCCGCCGCCTTCAACGCCGTTCTGCGTAATCATGATTTCGCCTTGAACAGCCATGCCATCATGTTTCAGCAGGACAGGTTTTAAAGGTTGGCCTGCATATTTATTTTTAAACATGTTTGAGCATTCGGTTTTGAAGCCGCAATTGGCGGGTCGGAACGGATTGATGTGGATATCGCGGTCGGTAAGGTATTTTGTCCAGTGCCCATCCGACCCCAGACGCGGCCATGACGCCCCGCCAAGGGAAAGAATTGTGATATCGCTTGTGATGGTAAGATTAGATTGTTCCTGTTGTGCCGGATGAGAGAAAGTGAGGTTGTTGTTTTTGTCCCAGCCTGTCCATTCATACCCGAAATGAAACTTCACTCCTGAATTTTGCAGACGGATCAACCACGCGCGGAGCAGGGGGGAGGCTTTGAAACTTTTGGGGAAGATGCGTCCACTGGTGCCGATAAAAGTTTCTTCGCCCAATCCTGAACACCAGTCACGCAAATCTTGCGCTGTGAAATGTTCAATGGCGGGGCGCAGGAAATGTGCGGCTTCGCCATAGCGGGTGAGAAATTGATCAAGCGGTTCTGAATGGGTAATGTTGAGGCCGCCACGTCCTGCCATTAAAAATTTACGCGCGGCGGTCGGGCGGTGGTCATAAACCGCCACCTGAAACCCGCGGTCGGCAAGCATTTCGGCAGCCATTAAGCCGCCGGGGCCGGCGCCGATAATGCTGATCCTTTTCAAAGTTTTTCAGTGAGTTGCGGCAAAACCTCGAATAAGTCAGCCACCAGTCCATAATCAGCCACCTGAAAAATAGGGGCGTCAGGGTCTTTGTTAATGGCCACGATGACCTTTGAATCCTTCATGCCTGCCAAATGTTGAATGGCGCCGGAAATGCCAACAGCGATATACAGGCTAGGGGCAACAATTTTTCCTGTTTGCCCGACTTGGTAATCATTTGGCGCATAACCGGCATCCACGGCAGCGCGGGAAGCGCCTACGGCTGCCCCTAACTTATCCGCCAGTTTTTCGATGATGGCAAAGTTTTCTTTTGATCCAACAGCACGTCCGCCGGACACGACGACTTTTGCGGCTGTGAGTTCTGGACGGGCAGATTTTGTCAGTTCTGCGCTTACAAATTTTGACTTCCCGAAGGCCGTCACAGAAGATACATCTGCATTTTCAATTGCGGCTGATCCACCTGTTGTAGAGGCAGGGTCAAAGGCTGTTGTGCGGATGGTGAGCAATTTCAGTGCATCCGAAGATTGGAAAGTTGCAATCGCATTCCCCGCATAAACAGGGCGTTTAAAGGTGTCAGCAGAGATGATTTCAATGACGTCAGAAATCATTTGGCTGTCCAACAATGCAGCCACGCGCGGTAATAAATTTTTACCGAATGCGGTTGCAGGAGCAATAATATGTGTGAATGATTTTGCAAAACTTGCAATGAAGCTTGCTGTATTTTCAGGCAATTGATGTTCAAATTCCGCTTTGTCAGCCACCACAACTTTGGCGACGCCGGCGCATTTTGACAGGGAGTCTGCAACGGCGGAAACATCTTTGCCAATGACGAGGACGGAAATATCACTGCCTAGTTTGGTCGCGGCAGTGATAGCGTTCAAAGTCGATGGACGGGCTGTGGAATCTGAATGTTCGGCGATGATCAATATTGACATGATGTTCCCCTATATAACTTTTGCTTCGGTTTTGAGTTTTGCGATCAGTTCGTCAACTGATGCGACCTTGATACCGCCACTGCGTTTTGGCGGGTCGGTGAGGGCTGTCATTTTCAGGCGTGGTGTTGTGTCAACGCCCAATGTCGCGGAATCAATGGTTTCTAACGGTTTTTGTTTTGCTTTCATAATGTTCGGCAAGGATGCGTAACGGGGTGTATTCAAACGCAAGTCAGTTGTCACGATGGCCGGCGTCGCAACTTCGACCGTTTCTAAACCACCGTCAATTTCACGGGTGACATGAAGAGCGTCACCGACTTTTTCGACTTTGGATGCGAAGGCGGCTTGTGGCCAGTCAAGCAGAGCAGCCAGCATTTGACCCGTCTGGTTGCTGTCATCATCAATGGATTGTTTGCCCATGATGACCAGATCCGGTTGTTCTTTTGCGACCAGTTTTTGAAGCAGTTTCGCAACCGCTAAAGGTTCCAGCCCACCCAGGTCAGTCGCCAGCGGGGTCGTCACCAGAATCCCGCGATCTGCGCCAATCGCCATGGCTGTCCGCAAAACATCCTGTGCGATTGCGGGGCCGATAGTCACCACGATCACTTCGGTTGCAATATTTTTTTCCTTGAGGCGGACGGCTTCTTCAATCGCGATTTCATCAAAGGGATTCATCGACATTTTGACATTGGTCAGTTCGACACCGGATTGATCGGCCTTGATGCGGATTTTGACATTGTAATCAACAACACGTTTGACGGGGACAAGAATTTTCATGGGACACCTATTTTGCGAATGAATAGTTTATGAATGGGACGATGCAATCCACAGAGTCATGAGTAGCAGCACCGACAAGGCCTGTAACGCAACCCGCGCGATCATCAATTTATTGCCGTATTTTTGATTAATTTCCCCGCCTTTCAGCATCGATAAAATACCGAGAAGGAGAACCGCAACCACGGAGATAACAGTGAGAACAACAAGAATAAGAACGATAGACATGATTTATCCTATCCTTTACGTGATGGGCTTGCCACCAGAAAATAGTTGATATTGAGGTCGTGCGGGTGAATGGAAAATTCATTTTTGAGGGGGCTAAATATCATGCCTTTGGCATCGCATATGTGAAGGCCTGTATTTTCTGCCATTTTCGCAAGTTCGGATGGTTTTATAAATTTTTTCCAGTCATGGGTGCCGGCGGGAACCCATCGCAAAACGCGTTCTGCCGCCACGATTCCCAAAGCATAGGATTTCCATGTACGGTTCAGAGTCGAAAAGACAACCAGCCCGTTCGGTTTGACGAGTTTTGCGCATAATTCCACAAATAATTCGGGATGATCGACATGTTCAATGACTTCCAGCGCCATGACCACATCGAATCGACAGCCTTTGGCAACCAGATTTTCAGCGGCGCCATGAATAAATTCGATCTCCAGATTTTCGTCTTGGGCATGTTGCTGTGCAACAGTAATGGCTTGTTGATCGGCATCAATCCCTGTGACCTTGGCCCCCAGCCGCGCAAGCGGGGTGGAAATCAGCCCGCCGCCGCATCCGATGTCAAGAATAGTCTTGCCTCTCACATCGCCAATGACGCTTTTTAAATAGCGCATTCGTGTCGGCGTGATGCGGTGCAGCGGGGAAAAGGCCCCGTCAAGGTTCCACCAATCGGCAGAGTCCTGCGCGAAATGAGAAATTTCATTCGCATTGATCGTGGAAAGATTTGATGGATGTGTCATTTTCTTGGCGGTTTTCATGGAATGACAATAGCATTTTTTTATAAAATTGCTATTGTCAGTTCATTAACTGGGAAATAATCAAGAAATGCCGCGTATTATCGTCAAATTTGGTGGAACTTCCGTTGCCGACCCTGCCCGTATCGAAAGGGCAGCCGATAAAGTCGTGGCCGAAGTTAAACGCGGGAATCAGGTCGGGGTCGTCGTGTCCGCCATGGCCGGCGTGACCAATCAATTACTGGATTATTGCGCGCAGATTCAATCCGGCATGGAATCAACCGATTATGACGCCGTGGTGGCCAGTGGTGAACAAATCACGTCGGGGCTTATGGCGCTGGCATTGCAAAAACGCGGAATGAAATCAAAATCCTATATGGGGTGGCAGGTTCCGATTATTTCGAATGACCAGCATGGGCGTGCCCGTATTGATGATATTCCGCCGGCGATTCTGGATGATGCCCTGAATGATGATATCATTCCTGTTGTGGCGGGATTTCAGGGGATCACGCGGGAAGGGCGGATCACGACATTAGGACGCGGCGGGTCAGATACCACTGCCGTTGCATTGGCGGCGGCATTGAAAGCCGACAGGTGCGACATCTATACCGATGTCAACGGTGTCTATACAACTGACCCGCGCATGGTACCTGCTGCCAAGAAATTACCGTTGATTACCTATGAAGAAATGCTGGAAATGGCCGCCTTGGGGGCAAAAGTTCTGCATCCGCGCTCGGTCGAACTGGCGATGGCATGGAATGTCCCGTTACAGGTTTTATCCAGTTTTGAAGAGACTATCGGCAGTGATTTGCCGGGGACGCAAGTTGTCAGAGAGGAAGATATCGTGGAAAAACAAATCGTCAATGGTGTGACCTATGCGCGCAATGAGGCAAAAGTCACATTGATGTCTGTTCCTGATAAACCGGGGATTGCCGCGGCGATATTTGCCCCGCTTGGCAAGGCTGGAGTCAATGTTGATATGATTATTCAAAATATTTCACCGGATGGGAAATCAACCGATATGACCTTTACCATTCCGCGGGATGATACGGCATTGGTGGAATCCGTATTGAAAGATTTGCCCGATCTGGATAGCGGGGAAATCCGCATGGATGCAAATGTCTCCAAAATTTCAGTCGTCGGTATCGGCATGAGTTCCCATTCCGGCGTTGCAACAACAATGTTTTCAACCCTTGCCGAACGTGGAATCAATATCCGCGCCATCACCACATCCGAAATCAAAATCAGCGTATTGATCGCCGAAGAATACACAGAATTAGCTGTCCGCGCTCTCCACGCGGCGTTTGCGTTGGATAAAGATGCCGCCTAAACCTGACCTGTTAAAAGGATTTAAAACCGATCTAACCGTTGGCGATATTCTTCGGCGTGCGCGATTGAAAAAGGGATTCAGTCTTCAGGATATCGAGGCAGCCACTCGCGTCACGGTACAACATTTAACTGCCATTGAGGAAAATCGTCTGGAGCTATTGCCCGGGCGCATTTATGCATTGGGATTTATCAAGGCTTATGCCGAACATGTTGATCTGGATAGCCGTAAGCTTTTGGAGCTTTTGAAGCGTCAGGCGGGGGAGAAAATCGCGCCCAAAAATATCACGCCTGTGGCCCCTCCGATTCTTGAGGATTTTTCGTTGCCGACGGGTAAAATGTTTGCGCTTGTTTTTGTTCTGTTTATCGGCGCTTTTATTTTTAAATCACACTATGAAAGCCAGTCTTATCTGATGGAGGAACAAATTCCCGCTGTTCCCAAGGATTTGATTGTGCAGACGACCTTATTGTCAAAACCCGAGAAAACAGAGCCCAAAGTTGAGCAAAAACCTGTGCCCAATAGCACAGCAACGTCACTTAGCGAATTATTGGCCCCGCCTGCGCCAACCAATCAAGTGGTTTTAAAAGCGATTGACAATGTCTGGCTGGAAATCAGGGATTCCGGCAAGAAAACCATTTTCTCAAGGGTGCTGGCGGTGGGTGAAGAATATTGGATTCCCGTCGGGCAAAATGACCTGACCATGACTTTGGGGAATGCCGGAGGGTTGCAAATCAGTATTGATGGGCAGGCCTTGCCTTTTTTGGGGAAAACGGGGCAGGTTATTCGTAAATTATCGCTAAATGCTGAAAAATTAAAACAAAACTTGAAAACTCCGTCCAAACCCGCCATGTAATAGTCATTATGACCGCAGATCACACCGCACATCGCCCATGGCGACAAATCAACCGCCGCCCCAGCCGTAAAATCTGGGTCGGAAATGTGCCCGTGGGCGGCGATTCCCCGATTACCGTTCAATCCATGACCAATACCGTCACCCATGATGTGAAGGCCACGGTAGCCCAGATTCACGAACTGGAAAAAGTCGGCGCGGATATTGTGCGTGTTTCTTGCCCTGACGAAGAATCCTCTGCGGCGCTTAAGGAAATCGTCAAGCAAGTTTCTGTTCCTATCGTTGCGGATATCCATTTTCATTATAAACGCGGAATCGAGGCGGCAGAAAATGGCGCGGCCTGTTTACGTATTAACCCCGGCAATATCGGTTCGGAAGATCGCGTACGCGATGTGATTAAAGCTGCGAAAGATCATAATTGTTCCATCCGCATTGGTGTCAATGCGGGCTCTCTGGAACGTGATCTGCTGGAAAAATATGGGGAGCCCTGTCCCGAAGCAATGGTCGAGAGCGCGCAGCGTCACATTGCTATTCTGGAAGACCATGATTTTTATAATTTCAAAATATCCTGTAAGGCATCAGATCCGTTCCTTGCGGTTGCAGCCTATATGCAATTGGCATCGGTTTGCGATTATCCGCTGCATGTCGGCGTGACCGAGGCGGGGGGATTGCGTTCTGGCACCATTAAATCCGCCATTGGTATGGGAAATTTGTTATGGGCGGGGATAGGGGATACGATCCGTGTTTCGCTGTCCGCTGACCCTGTCGAGGAAATTAAAGCGGGGTTTGATATCCTGAAATCCCTTGGTTTGCGGCATCGCGGCGTCAATGTTATTTCCTGCCCGTCCTGCGCCCGCCAGCAATTCAACGTCATTAAAACGGTCGAAGAGCTGGAAAAACGTCTGGAACATGTCACAACGCCCATGACCCTTTCCGTGATCGGCTGTGTCGTCAATGGCCCGGGTGAGGCGTTAATGACCGATATCGGCTTTACCGGCGGCGGCAAAGGAACCCATCAGGTTTATATTGGCGGAGAAATGGCCCATCGTTTAATGGATGGCGACCAGAGCATTGTTGACCATCTGGTCAAAATGGTCGAAGAAAAAGCGGTGGAGATTCAAAATAAAAACCCGTCCGATGTCGCTGCGGAATAATCAGGATATGAATTACCTATTTGCCAAATCACCCTAAATAGGTCTATAACCCTGCCTACCATGGATATTTTAAGAAAATTAGGGCCGATTGAGGCCAGATATGAAGAATTAGCGGCTTTGATGTCCGAAGGCACTGCCACGGGCGATAAATTCGTGAAAATGACCAAGGAATACTCCGATCTGGGGCCGGTGGTCGAGACGATCCGCGCCTATAAAAAGGCTTTGGCGGATAAGGCCGATCTTGAAATAATGATTGATGACCCTGAAATGGGGGATATTGCCAAGGAAGAGCTTTATGCCCTGAACGGGCAAATTCCCGAGCTGGAACACCAGATTAAACTGAC
>DMIT01000016.1:0-11769 GCA_003452275.1 Rhodospirillaceae bacterium
CTGCCCCGCGCAGGACGCAATTAAGGCATTAGTGCCCGTGCTGCTTTCTACGCCGCATATCCCCGCTTCATTGATAACAATAGACTGCCCTTTGTCCTCTGCCCCGTGTTGTTTGGCGGCAGCAAATCCCTTGGTAATGACTTGTAAATCCGCATCATCCGGGGCCGTTCTGGTCAGCACGCCGGCAGGGCATAATAATTCAGGCATAAATTCATGCGCCCCGATGATATCTATGCCGTATCGTTCGATTTCACGACGAACAAAACGTAGCAACCCATCATCACCCAGTTTTGAGCGGCTATGGCACCACAATAATCTGGCAAGAATTTTAAACCCCGCGCCATCAGGAATGATCGTCCACAAATTGGGACGCTTTAATGCACCGATCATCACCAGTTGGCGTACACCATGCGATTGCAGAAAATGAAGGATATGCCCCACCTGCCCGATAGAAAATTCGGCAGCAATACGATTTGTAAAAAGAGAAGGGTCGGTAATGCCTTTCAAACCAACAATGACCGGCAGCATCCCTTGCGATTCCCAACGCATCACCAAAGATTCAGGTATTGATCCCTGCCCCACAATGATGCCTATTTTCGGTTTTACTTCCGTTGGGGGGAGCATAATGGAAATCTTGTCTTTAACCGTGCAAAGTCAATAATCTGCATCACCGCAGGATTTTCAGAAAAATCATTGGCCACCATATTGAGACGTTGATCCATCGTGCCTTGGTCATCAAACAATTCATTAAAAGCACGTTGCAAATATTTGATCTGCTCTTTGTCAAAGCCATTGCGTTCCAGACCGACAAGATTTAATCCCGCCAGAAATGCACGTTCGCCTTTCACGCGTCCATAAGGAATAACGTCGCTTTCTACGCCCGACATTCCACCGATCACCGCATAGGAACCGATCCGCACAAATTGATGCACCGCAGACAACCCTCCCAGCAATACATGGTCACCCACGACCACATGTCCGCCAAGGGTTGCATTATTCGCCATGATAACATGATTTCCGACCACGCAGTCATGCGCCACATGCGTACTCATCATCAGCAAACAATGATCGCCGACGATTGTTTTCATGGCACCGGTTTCGGTGCCGGGATTAAGTGTTGCATGTTCTCGAATAGTCGTCTTTTTCCCGATAATCAATTCAGAAGCTTCACCATGATATTTTAAATCCTGCGGCGCGTGCCCGACCGATGCAAAAGGATAAATAATGCATCCTTCTCCCACAGTTGTATGTCCATCCACCACGACATGGGATTTCAATTCCACCCTGTCGTGCAATTTGACATTTTTTCCGATGACCGAATATGGGCCAATAATGACATCTGCGCCGATCTGGGCGGCAGGGTCGATAATGGCACTGGGGTGAATCTGTGTACTCATTTTCCGAATTTGGCTGATGACCCGCTCAATGGCAAATCACAATTCCTTTCTGGATGTTGCAATTATTTCTTGCCGTCTTTGTCAAAAATCATCGCGCTATATTCCGCTTCGGCACACAACACACCGTCTACTTTGGCTTCGCCGCGGAATTTCCAGACATTGCCACGAGATTTAAGGCATTGCACATGGATATGCATACTGTCACCCGGCACAACCGGTTTGCGGAATTTTGCGGATTCAATGGTCATGAAATAAACCATCTTGCCTGTCCCGCTCTGCCCCATGCTGTGAACGACCAGAATACCGGCTGTTTGCGCCATCGCCTCGACAATCAGGACGCCGGGCATCACCGGATTGCCGGGGAAATGCCCATTAAAAAACGGCTCGTTAAAAGTCACGTTTTTAAGGCCAACAGCCGTTTCGTTCGGCACATATTCCAAAATACGATCAACCAGCAACATCGGATAACGATGCGGAATTCTGTCCATGATTTCCAAAATAGATATTTGCGGGTTATTTTCTGCTGGTGCATTCATTTTTAGGCCTTATTTTCTGCTTTAGTTTTATGTGCTAGTTTTGAGAGTACAAGTGTTTGTCTCAGGAATTTTTTCATCGGCATGGCAGGATATCCCATCCATTCCTCTTTCGGCGGAATATCTTTGGTGACTCCTGATTTGGCGGCAACTCTTGCCATAGAACCAATTTTCAGATGTCCGGCGATTCCCACCTGACCGCCCAGAACAACAAAGTCACCCAGTTCGGTACTCCCTGCCACTCCGCATTGCGACACAATGACACAACCGCGACCAATTTTGACGTTGTGCCCGATCTGAACCAGATTATCAATCCATGTGCCAGACCCAATAGTGGTATCGCCTTGCGCCCCACGGTCAATGCATGTATTGGCACCGATTTCGATATGGTCACCCATGACCACGCGACCAAGTTGCGGAACCTTGACAAACCCCGCAGGATCAATCGCAAATCCGAAACCGTCCTGTCCAACACGCACCCCCGGATACAGACGTACATTGTTCCCCAGAATGGCGTGACTGACCGTTGCATTCGCTCCGATACGACAATGATCCCCGATGCGGACACCGGCGCCGATAGAAACGTGGGATTCAATCCATACATTGTCCCCGATCACAACATCCGCACCAATTGAAACAAAATCACCGATAAAGGCACCCTCCCCAATTTTCGCAGATGGGTGGATGCGCGCGACATCCGAAATAGATGGATCGGGCCGCGTTTCAGGATAAAAGGCCTGCGCCGCAAGCGCATAACTTTTATACGGAGTTTTCGACAATAGAAGTTTTGTTCCCTGCGGAGCATAGGGCGCCATATCTGGATGGATAATGACGGCCCCCGCCTTTGTCTCTGAAAACTGGGCACGATATTTTTTGTTATCCAGAAAAGTCAGATGATCATTGGTTGCAGAGTTGAGCGCCGCAACATCCAGTACCAAGAAATCAGCATCTTCGGGACGGGCAAGAGTAGCCCCTATCTTGGCAGAAATTTGTGCCAATGACATGGGGTTAGCCTTTTTAAAAAATTGGGTATCTGCCACGGAGGAATGTCCTATTTCAGATCAACAGTTTTCAATGTGCTGTCAAGTTTTGTAATGACATCTGCCGTAATATCAAGAGACTGCTGGGCAATCACAACTGCACTACGATCAAGAATCACTTGAATTTTTTTCTGTTCAGCAATATCAGCACAAATTTGCGCGACTTTCGCCTGAATAGATTTCAGAGCTCCATTTTTTGATTTTTCAAGAGCCACATTTTTGCTGATGATGGCTTCTTTTTTCTTTTGCAAATCTTTGCCAACGGTCGCTCTTTTTTCATTAAAGGCTTTTTCATCCATTGTTTTGCTGTCTTTAATCAAAGCCTGCTCTTTGGCTTTCAAATCGCTTTCAAAAGTATCGGCCTCTTTTTGAACGGCTTCTTTTCTGGTTTTAAATTTGGCCTGCAAATCCTTACCTGCAGCAGATGTTTCAATGATTTTTGCCAGATCAATCACGCCAATAGGCATATCGGCTTTCGCTTGTGGTGCGATAAAAGCCACCATTGCAAATGCCAACACAAAAATTCTGATCAGTGAATTAGTCATAGTTTTTACCTCAAAAATTTTAAAAAAGTTAAATGTTAGAATATTTTTTCGTCCAGTTTAAACTGCCTTAGAACTGAGTACCAAAGCTGAATCTGAAAATTTGATCGACGTCAAAATCTTCTTTCAGAATAGGTTTGGCAAGGTCGATGCGGACAGGCCCCATTGGAGAACGCCACGACAGGCCAAGCCCCGCAGACATGCGCAATGATGATTTGTCCACCAATGACGCGGTTGTTGCATCATCAATTCCCCACAAGGAACCAATATCCGTGAATGCATGTCCGGCAACGCCCATATCGTCAGGAAGTCCCACAGGGAATTTCAATTCAACCGTCCCGCGATAGAACTGGTTGCCGCCCAAAGAGTCATCGGTTGCAAGGTCACGCGGCCCCACGCCCGCTTTTTCAAAACCGCGAAGGTTAGTGCCACCCAAGAAGAACCGTTCGTTAATCTTGACATCGGTATCACCATAGCTGGCAACAATTCCGGTTTCGGCAACGGTGCTTAAAACCCATCCATCGGCGACAGGATAGTAATATCCGCCCCCTATTTTACCCAATAAATATTCCGCGTCTCCGCCAAGTCCTGCAACCTCGGTTTCCAGCCATGCGGAATAACCATCCGTCGGATAAAGTTTGCTGTCCACATCGACATAATCCAGACGTTGCGACACGGCAGAGGTCATGCGCGAACCTTCCTGATCCTTCACGTAGCGGGAGGCATTGGCATCGACATTATCGATTTCGTTGGCTTCAATCCGGTATTTCCATGTCTGGCGCAGATTTTCAGATAACGGATACCCCATACGGAGGCTTCCGCCTGTTCTTTTCTGGTCGAACGAACTTTCATCCTGCTGATCTTTTGTCGTATGGAACAAGTCAAAACCTGCCGCCAGATCGCGGTCGAGGAAATATGGTTCGGTAAAGGAAATATCAAATTCCGTCCGCGCGCCGGCAACCGTTGCCGAGAAGCCCAGATCCTGACCTTTACCCAGCAAGTTTTTCTCGCGAATATGGAAGTCGGCTAACGGCCCGTCAGCGGTCGAGAAACCGGCACCGAGCGAGACTTCACCGGTTGATTGTTCCTCAACATTGACATCAATCACGGTTTTATCCGGAGTTGACCCCGGCAGGGTTTTCACATTCACCTTGCTGAAATAGCCAAGGTCTTTGATTTCCTGTTCGGATTTTGCCAGCAATGACCGGTTAAACGGATCGCCTTCCACCAGTTCGACCTGACGGCGGATAACCTTGTCCAGCGTCCGGACGTTACCATCGATATTGATACGCTCGACATAGACACGCGGTGTTTCATTGATGTTAAACACCAAATCAATCGTTCCCGCATCCTTATTGCGGTTTACATCGGGCACAACATTGACGAAAGCATACTGCATGTCACCCAATGTTTTGGTGACTTTATCAATACTGGTCTTAATTTTGTTGGCGTTGTACCAGTCGCCTTTGCGCAAGGCAATGTCAGGCAATAGTTTCGTGGGGTCGAGATTGCGGATTTGCGAATTGATCCGGACATCGGCAACCTTATAACGGTTGCCCTCTTCCACCTGCATGGTCACGAAAAATTTTGTTTTGTCCTGTGATAATTCGGACGACGCGGAAATAATCCTGAAATCGGCATAGCCTTCTTTCAAATAGAACTGGCGCAGCAATTCCTGGTCATAGGCCAGACGGTCTTCGTCAAAGCGGTCATTGGATGACAGGATATTGTACCAATGCGCCTCTTTTGATGCGACAACGGAACGTAATGTATCATCGTCATAACGATGATTGCCGATAAAGCGGATACTCTCGATTTCGGTGAGCGGGCCTTCGGTGATTTCGAACACCAGATTGACGCGGTTCTGATCAAGTTTAATGATTTTTGGCTGGATATCTGCGGAAAAACGTCCATTGCGCTGATACACGTCATACAAACGCGCCACATCGTTCTGGACGCTGGCGCGGGTGAAAACCTGTCTCGGGCGGGCCTGAATTTCGCCCTGCAATTTATCGTCTTCTAATTCCTTATTTCCTTCGAAAGCAACTTCGTTGATGATCGGGTTCTCGGTAATGTGAACGGTGACGACCCCATTGGTAGCGGACACCTGAACATCAGCAAACAGGCCGGTTGCGAACAGGCTTTTCAATGCCTCGTCCAGAGCTTCCTGTGTAATTTCGTCTCCGCGTTTAAGGCTCAGGTAGGTCAGAACAGTTGTCGGTTCCACCCGTTCGGATCCTAACACCTGAATTCCCGTCACAGTCGCCGCATTGGCCAGAGCCGGAGTCAAAATAATCGAAAGGGCAGAACCGAGTAACAAAACTTTATTTAAGCGCATGGAGAATCCTAAAAGTCACGAAGCGTTTGAAAAATCAAAAAAAAATCTATAACTGTTAAACCAACTAATCAAGCAGAGAATCCAATCCATCCAGCGCTATTATCAGCCCGAGAGGAGATAGAATGACCAGACATAAAAAAGGCCTTTCAGAAAATAGTTTAATAAAAACTATTAACATATTGAAAGGCCTTTAAAATTACCCCTTGGAAAACACGAATAATTGCAGGACATCATTCAGGTTGGAAAATACCATCAATGTCACCAAAATCACCAATCCAAAACGGAAAGCATATTCCATTGCCCGTTCCGAAATCGGTTTTCCGCGAATGGCCTCGATGGCATAAAACATCAAATGCCCGCCATCCAACATAGGAATGGGGAATAGATTAATCATCCCGAGGTTGATAGATAACAAAGCCGTAAAGACGATCAAAGAGATATAGCCGCGCTCCGCCATATCACCGGCCATGGCACCGATGCGAATAATACCGCCTAGTTCTTTGGTGCTGCGTGTCCCCATAAACATCTGTCCGATGGCTTTCAGGGTTTCGGCAGTAATGCGGTATGTTTCACCCACAGCCACTCCGACCGCTTCAATCGGGTTATATTTGACAACCTGATCGCCCGGCTTCTCACCCAAAATCAGCGCAATGGTTTCTTTGGACTTGCTGTCAGGTGCGGCCTGAGGCTCAAATTTATTCAACTCTTTAGGAGGATTGATTTTAATCCGGCTCTGATCGCTACCGGCCGTTCCTTGAACAACCGTCGAAATCACAATATCCTGCCCCAGCTTTTGCTGAAGCAATTTTTGGGTGTGTGCCACATCACCTTTCGTATCGACATTATCGACAGAGGTAATATGAGCAATATCGATTCCGTTTGCGGGGCCAATCAATCCCAGATAACCGCGTTCATGCGTAAATCCGAAGCGGTCGGTATCGGTGATTTTATCAGGAATCGCCCTGATCTCCATCGCCTGCCCGTTACGTTCGATACCAAACACGATCTCTTCGTTCAACGTCAGCATCGCCTTACGACGAATATCGTCAAAACTGTCAATCGATTTACCATTGATCGTCTTAATCACGTCATGCGGCTGCAAAGTTGCGTGGTCTGCGGCACTGCCGATTTCAACCCCGCTCACCACTGGCGGCGTGATAGGACGTCCAACCGCCATATATAAAATAGACAAAACGATAATCGCAAAAAGATAATTGATGCCCGGGCCTGCAAATACGATCAGGGCCCGTTTCCAGACTGGTTTGGCAAAGAATGCCACCGAACGCTCGGCCTCTGACATCGTCCGTTTTTCGCCAGTCTCAAGAATAATATCGTCCGAAAACCCTGCGCTGGCGGGGTCAGAATCCCCGTACATTTTCACATAGCCGCCCAATGGAAACAGCGAAATTTTCCATCTGGTTCCCGAACGCGACGTCCAGCCGAAAATTTCTTTGCCGAACCCGACGGAGAAAACATCAACCTTGACGCCACATAAGCGGGCCACAATATAATGACCCCATTCATGCACGAAAACCAAGAGGCCCAGAACAAACAGGAAGGTCACACCGTAAGTCCAGATGTTCGCAAGGCCCAGTTGAATCATATCCGTTAAAGAATCCATCGAATTTTTACCTTCATCAGCTATTTGAATAGCGCTATGTCATGATGTTTACAGAGAAGAAATATATATTACGCCAAGATGATTATTCAATTCTGATACAAAAATCAAAGCATATTCTTCCCAACCAACTGATTTAAAGAGTTTTTTGCCATAACATCAAAATTGTCTTTTGTGTCTTTATCCGCCGACCCGTTCCCAAATATCGCGGCCCGTCACAATGAGCGACAACAATAAAATAAACATAATACTGACACCATACACATATCCTTTTACCTTCAGGCTGGGTGGACGGCCCCGTATGGCCTCAATCGCATGGAATAGCAAATGCCCGCCATCAAACATCGGCAGCGGTAAAAGATTGACGAAACCGATATTGACCGACAGGATGGCGATAAATTTGAATATGAAATAAGCCCCGATAAATTTCGCTTGCTCTGTCACCTCGCCCGTCATCGACGAAATGGCAACCACGCCACCCAGATCACCCGTATCTTTTTTGCCGACAATGATCTGATAAAAAACACCCAAAGTTTTCTTGCACGCATCATATGCCAGTTCGAAGGCGTCTGTCACCGCTTCCTGAAATGGAATTGGCAAAAATTGCACATTCACGTCGTCCCATAAAATCAACGAGTTATATTTTGTACTCTGTGGATTGAACCATGCCTTATTCAATTCGGGATCGATATAGGTTACAAAATCTTCGCGATCTCTGCCCTTGCCGAAATTAATGACGATATTCTGACCAAGATATTTTTTCAGTTCATCCCGCGCCAGCGATAGCTTCCCTTCGGTATCAACATCCACCACCCGATTGACGGCATTCAGTTTTAAATTATTTCCTGCAAAGACCACCCCCAACATAGGTTGCTGATTATCCTCGCCGAAATCACCCGTTTTATGCATGCTGCGCACCGGTATCGACAGTGTCATTTTTTGCCCGTCACGAAGGATATCCGTCGTTACAACTTCGCCTTTGGCCTGCGCCACAATATCTTTGATGTCTTCCGTGTAATAAGGGATGTCCTGTCCATCCAACGCAAGAATTGTATCCCTCGGCAACATGCCTGCGGCATATGCCCCGCCACCAGTGTTCAAAGCAACCACATAGGACGGTGTTTTAGGAGCCCCATAAGTCATCGCGACCGCCATCATAACCAGAATAGCAAACAGAAAATTGGCAAACGGGCCGGCAAGGGCAATGACAGCCCGCTGAGACACAGGGGACGCATCCTGATTGTCAATCGAGACATATCCCCCCAACGGAAAGACAGATAATTTCCACCTTGTTCCATACTGATCGGTATACCCCATGATTTCGCGGCCAAACCCGACCGAAAAAACAGGAATCCGCGCTTTATAATATCGCGCCACCAGAAAATGCCCCATCTCGTGGACAAAAATCACCACCGACAGCACCACAAGCGGCATTATAATATAATGTATCGTCCATTCCATCATGCCATCCCTGATCGCGCGTTTAGAGTATGTTTTCTCTTTTTATATTGTGCCTCAAAAATCTTTCAGGTACAAAGAAAAATGCCTTTTAGCAAACTTATTCAGGGATTTAGTCGTTTCCATTCCAAATATTTTTTGGAAAAAAATAAACTTTACCGGACACTCGCCGAAAAAGGCCAGTCTCCGGAAGTGCTGATGATTGCATGTTCCGATTCCCGCAACGACCCTGCCCTTGTCACCCAATCCGAACCGGGCGATATTTTTGTTGTGCGCAATGTCGCGGCGATTGTTCCCCCCTATCATCCCGATGATAAATATCATGGAACCAGCGCCGCCATCGAATTTGCGGTCAAAGGTCTGCATGTTAAAGATATCGTGGTCATGGGGCATGCCCAGTGCGGGGGAATCAAGGCTTTATTGGATGATGCGGTCGCCACGCAATTTGAATTTTTAGGCAACTGGATCGAAATTGGCCGCCCTGCCAAAGACGCTGTCACCACCGCCCTGTCCGATGCTCCGACCGAAATCAAACAACGCGCACTGGAACAGGCCGTTATCCTCATTTCACTCAATAACCTCATGACTTTCCCGTGGGTTAAGGAAGGCGTGGCGGCAGGAAGCATTACCTTACATGGATGGTATTTCGATCTGGAAAAAGGAAAAATGTTGTCGCTGGATTTCGTGTCGGGGCAATTCACCGACATGACGCAGACCTCGCTCATGGAATCTTTTATCCGCAAAAGCCACCACCATTGCACCTGCTCGATTGAAACCGTCGTCAAAAACCATCAATGATGGTTTTATGATTTAACAGGGGCCAGAAAACAATCCTGAGTATGGTCATTTACCAACCCGACTGCCTGCATATAGGCATAGATAATTGTCGATCCGACAAAACTCATTCCACGCTTTTTCAAATCTTTGGAAATCGAATCCGATAAAGGCGTTTGCGCCGGAACATGTTTGATTGTCTCTGGCAGATTGATCTGCGGTTTTCCGTCCACATACGCCCAGATATAGGCATCAAATGAACCGAACTCTTTCTGGATATCCAGAAACGCCACCGCATTTTTACGAACTGAAAAAACTTTCAACCGATTGCGAATAATATCGCCCGTCGCCAGAATATGTTCCAGCTCCTCATCCGTCAATTTCGCGCAGCGTGTCACATCGAAATTTTTGAACGCCTTACGATATCCGTCACGACGTTTGAGGATCGTATACCAACTCAACCCCGCCTGCGCCCCCTCTAAAATCAACATTTCAAACAACCGCCGATCATCATGCACAGCAATACCCCATTCCGTATCATGATAAGCAGTATAATCCGCCCTATTTTCAGGCAACCATGCGCAGCGTGTTTGATTTTCTGGGAAATGTGGCATTGTTATTCCTTTTAATAAAAATTAATCCCAAACCGTCATTCCGGCGAAAGCCGGANNGCCGGAATGACGATATTAGTTGAAACTAATCCACCTGTGCTTCCAACCAAATTGCTTCCTGCTCCTCCAGTTTTTTGACAACGGCGTCATATTCTTTCTGTACAGCTGCCGATTTTTTTACGTCACCATAAAAATCCGGTTCAATCATCTGTGCTTCGAATTTTTCTTTTTCCTTGGTCAGGCGGTCAATTTCCGTTTCGGCCTTTTCCGCTTTCTTTTTTAGTTCGGACAGGTTCTTCGGTGATACGTCCTTCACGGGTTCGGCTTTGGCCGCGGCCTTTTCTTTCTGGGCCGCTTTTTTCTCGGCTGACCGTTCTTCGCGGCGGGACTGGATGGTAAAATTGCGGTAATCTTCCAGATCCCCATCGAAATTACTGACCTTGCCGTCTTTGACCAGCCATAAACGATCCGCCACGCGCTCAACCATGGTCGGGTCGTGGCTGACGATGACCACGGCCCCTTCATAATTGTTCAATGCCTGCACCAATGCTTCGCGCGCATCGATATCAAGGTGGTTGGTTGGTTCATCGAGCAGCAATAAATGCGGCGCATCAAAACTCATGAACGCAAATAACAAACGCGCTTTCTCGCCACCCGATAACGCAGAGATTTTATTATCCGATAACTCGCGCCCGAACCCGAAGGCCCCAAGCTTCGCCCGCACCTTATGTTCCGGCACATCATCCATGGTTTTCGCCATCAGGCGATGAAGCTCCATATAGGGCGTACTATCGACATCCAACTCATCCGTCTGGTGTTGCGAGAAATAACCGATCCGCAATTTTCCGGAACGGAACATTTCACCGCCCATAATCCCCAATTTTCCGGCAATCAGTTTCATCATGGTGGATTTGCCGTTTCCGTTCGCGCCAAGTAATGCAATGCGGTCGTCATTATCAATATTTTCATGTACACCGCGCAAAATCGGCTTGTCCTCGACATATCCGATATCGGCCTTTTGAATGGTCATCATCGGTGACGGGATTTTATCGGGATTGGGAAACACGAATTTGATGGCGCGGTCGGCAATCACCGCATCGACCAGATCCATGCGCTCCATCGCCTTGACACGGCTCTGGGCCTGTGCGGCCTTACTGGCCTTGGCTTTAAAACGGTCGATAAAGGCCTGCATATGCGCACGTTCCGTTTGTTGCTTTTCATACATTTTTTGTTGTAGGCCGGCCCGCAACGCGCGTTCTTTTTCAAACGCATCATAATTTCCGCCATAGAGAGTCAATTTCTTTTTATCGACATGGATAATATGGTCGGTACATTTATTTAAAAGTTCGCGGTCGTGCGAAATAATCATCATGGTATGCGGATAGGACACCAGATAATTTTCCAGCCACATAATGGCTTCTAAATCCAAGTGGTTGGTCGGCTCGTCCAGCAACAGGA
>DMIT01000016.1:11794-14400 GCA_003452275.1 Rhodospirillaceae bacterium
CCCGCCACTGAATGACGAAAACGGCTCGGTCAATTGATGATCTTTAAACCCCAGTCCCGTCAACAATGTAGCCGCCTTTGACGGCGCGGAATAAGCATCCAGATCAGCCAACGCCTGATAAATATCGGCAATCTTATTCGGGTCTTCCTCGGTTTCTGTGGCCTTCCACAGGGCCGCCATTTCGGTATGCGCCGCGAGGACGACATCAATCAGCGCATCATCCGTTTCCGGCATATCCTGCCGCACCTGCCCCAGTTTTTGTTTTGCGGACAGGCTGATCGAACCGCCATCATTATGCAGTTCCCCCGTAATCAATTTGAACAAGGTGGACTTTCCGGCCCCGTTCAAACCGACGACACCGACGCGCCATCCGTCCATGACATTCATCGAACAATCTTCCAGAATGGTGCGCCCGCCGATACGGTAGGTGAGGTTTGCAATACTCAACATTTTCTATGCCAATACTTTCTTCAAAAATTCGCCCGCTTCGTGAATGCCCTGTTCGTCAATGGTGTGCGCCATGCCGGGGGTGGTATGCCCCGACACGTCGAATCCTGCCTGACGCAACGTTTCCTTGGCATGGAAAAAGGCTCCGACCGGCACAACTGTATCCATCTCGCCATGGGCCAGATAGACAGGTGGCTTGGTAACATTCGCCGCGCCGATCAAGGCCTCACCGCCCAACAACCCGCCGGAATATCCGACAATCCCGCCCAGTTTTTCTGTGCGACGCGGGCCGACATACAGGCTCATCATCGTGCCTTGCGAGAACCCGACCAAGGCCACCTTGGATGCCGGCAGATTATATTTTGCCATCTGCTCGTCGATAAATTTATTCAGAACACCGGTCGATTGCTCGGCCCCCGCCACCAGCGCAATCGGTGCCCAGCTATGCAGTGAAAACCATTGAAACCCGAAGCCCATTTCACATGTATATGGCGCATCAGGGGCCACAAAGACAGTATTCGGCAAATCTTTTTCCCAATACGGCGCAAGACCGATCAAATCTTCACCGTTCGACCCATATCCATGCAACAGGATAACAATCGATTCAGGTGCCTGACCGGAAAGGGGTTGATGTGTGTATATCGCCATAAAAATACCTTCGGATAATAAAAAAGGCTAAGCTACACGGTAAATACGGCAGGTCAAGGAAAACCAGAGGATGGAACCCTATTTTTCTTTGCTTTCGACGGGAAAGCCATTGATATCTATGGGGACATCCCCGGATACCTCGCGCCCCCATCTTTCCACCATGTCTTCTTGCATTTTTTTAATGGCTTCCAGACGTTTTCGCCCTCTCTGAACCATTAACCCGGCAACAAATCCGGCGAGGCTCCACTCAATCAGATAACCGACAACTGCCCCCGCATACATAATGCTCAGGTTTAAAGGGTCGAGTATGATATTGACGGCATTGTCGAATTTATGGCCGCTCTGCATCAATTTAAACCAGAACGGAAAACAACTTGCAAAATTCATGAAACCAATGGTCATGACCCGTGTCCGGTTTTTTGTTCTATCGGATAGACGGATGGCGATGGTCGGCATCATGCCGATAAAAAAGATAACCGTTGTCGGCAATAACGCGACAGAGGTTAAGACCATAAAGAGCAGCATTACTTTCTTTTTGCCGGCCCCTGCCCCATTTGATGTTGTTTTTTTTGAGACCATTAAAACACACTCCCCCCGCCGCCGCGTATCATCACGTATAAAAGATAAATTGTAACGACAATTGCCGATATAGCACCGGACACAAGCGCCGCAGCATGTTTACCTGCACCGATTCCAAAATTTTTATTGGTATTTAATTCCTGCTCCAACATAAAATATTCTTTTTTTAGCATCTGATATTGTTGTCTCATTTCAGAATAAGAGCGAATATCTTTCTGCACTTCTTCGAAACTATCAAAAAGCATGGCTATTTTCTCAAGATTACCCTGTGTCTTGATCTTCTCTAATTGATTACGGATCGCTTTGCGCTTTTCGCGGTCGTGATAACGGTCAATCAGACTATCCAGCATCCCCGAAACCCATTGCGTAAGGCCAGGCAAGGCTCCTATTTTCTCTCTGATTTGTATAGCGGCCAACATTTTCAGCAGCCCTTGGCGCTGACGATATTTTTCGCTAGAAGCCAGATCGGGCAAATAAGGTTCAATGACGGATTTATCCCTGACCGACAGGAAAGCCACAATATGCCTGTCCAGAAACCATTCAGGCCTGTTTTTCTGCCCCGATAATTTTTCCAGTGCATTCACATAGTCTGCGGCAGAACACACATAAAACTGGTCAAGTTTTTCACTGTAACATGGGGCATTGGGGGCCAGATAATAAATACATCTCTCCAAGCCGCCGCCGATCATGTTCTGCATTAAAAAACGCTGGCAATTTCCCAAACGACTAACCGCATCGCCAATGCCCTGATTTTGGCTGACTGTTGATTTGTTCCAGAATGAAATGGCATTCCCCTGCATCACTTCAACAAAGGGGCCTAACTCTTTTTTCGTTTGCGCGGCATCAGCAAGTAAGGGGCCGAAACCCATCGGCGAAAATTTTAAATCCTTGTAGAAAATAGGATTGTCCGGCTCCATGGCAATGGCCATGAT
>DMIT01000172.1 GCA_003452275.1 Rhodospirillaceae bacterium
GCCAAGGGACTGGTCAAAATTTTTCCGGAATTGACGTACGGCGATACGCTTAAAAAATTACAAAGCGGCAAACGTTTTATCTGGATCAAACGCAACATGACCCCGACCGAGCAAGCGGCTGTCCTCAATCTGGGGGAGCCAGGTCTGGTATTTGATTACGATTATCACCGTTTGTATCCGCAGGGCAATCTTGTGTCCCATATGGTGGGATATAGCGATGTTGACGGGAATGGGCTGGCCGGAATTGAACGTAGCTTTAACAAGCTGTTGAACGAGTCGAAAGACCCGTTGCGTTTGAGTATCGATGTACGTTTGCAGCATATTTTGCGCCGCGAGGTTAATCGTGCCATCACCAGTTTTACGGCGATAGCAGGGGCCGGCGTCATCATGGATGCCAATAGCGGCGAGATTTTAGCGGCGACATCATTGCCTGATTTCGACCCTAACCGCGTGACCGCCAACCCGACGGCACCGGAAATGTTCAACCGCGTTACCTTGGGCGTGTATGAGCCGGGGTCGGTTTTCAAGATTTTTACCACGGCGGCGTTGCTGGATTTAAAACACACATCTTTTTCAAAGCAATATGATGCGGTGAATCCTATTCGTGAAGGCCGTTTCACCATTAAAGATTATCATCCTGAAAAACGCCCTTTAACCATTCCTGAAATCTTTATGGTGTCATCCAATATCGGTACTGCCCATATGGCGCAGGAAGTCGGCACAACCAATCTGAAGAAAGCATTTGCAGATTTGGGGTTGATGAAAAAACCTGAATTCGAAATTGAAGAAATCGGCGCGCCGATTATTCCTAAACCATGGGGCGAGATTAATACATTGACCGCTTCCTATGGTCACGGGATTGCCGTGTCTCCTCTGCAACTGGTGTCTGCGGTCGGGACGATTGTCAATGGCGGCACGCGTGTCCAGCCATCTTTGGTCATGCGCGACAAGGATGATGAAAAATCGGAATCGAATGTGCGTGTGATTTCAAAAGAAACATCTTTGAAAATGCGTCAGTTGATGCGGTTGGTGGTCAGTAACGGGACGGCCCGAAAAGCCAATGTCCCCGGATATAATATCGGCGGCAAGACAGGAACGGCGCAAAAGAACGTTCATGGACGTTATGTTGCGGACAAACGCATGGCGGCTTTCGTGGGCGCATTTCCTATGAATGATCCGAAATATGTTGTGTTGGTGATGGTTGATGAACCTAACCCTAATAAAACAAGTTACGGTTATGCCACTGCCGGATGGGTGGCTGTGCCGGCTGTCGGGCGGGTGATTTCCGATATGGGATCTATCCTCGGGATGCGTCCGCACTATGATGAGGTGGATATTTCCGAACCATTGAAACAATTTGTCCATAATGTGAAAGGGGAACATTAATATGAATTTTGATGTTCGCTCGATCGCAGGGCTGACGGCGGATAGCCGGAAGGTGCAGAAAGATTTTCTATTTGTCGCAATGGCGGGGGCCAAAACCGACGGTCGCCAATTCATTGCCGATGCCGTTGCCAAAGGGGCCAAATTCATCGCCGTTCAGACCGGTACGCCGCAACAGGATATCGGGACTGCCCAATGGCTGGAAGTCGAGAATCCCCAGATGTTTCTGGCGCAGAGTGCCGCTGCATTTTATAAAAAACAGCCGAAACATATTATCGCAGTGACCGGAACCAATGGCAAAACCTCCACGGTCAATTTCGCCCGCATGATCTGGGAGGCGTTGCATGTCAAAGCGGCATCGCTGGGGACTCTCGGTTTAATAGGGCAGGGATTGGAAGGATATGCAGGGATGACGACCCCTGATCCTGTATTCCTGTTTTCGACCTTATCAGATGTGGCCGGCAACCATATCGACCATCTGGCGATGGAAGCGTCCAGCCATGGATTGCATCAGCACAGGTTGGATGGGGTTATGATTCAGGCGGCAGGATTTACCAACCTGACCCGCGATCATCTGGATTATCACGGATCAATGGATGATTATCTGCAAGCCAAACTGCGCTTATTCACCGATATTCTGGCCCCGCAGGGGACGGCCGTTTTGAATGCCGACATTCACGAATTTGAAAAGATCAAAGCTGTCGCGACTGCGCGTCGCCTTCCCATTCTTTCTTACGGTTTTTCGAACGGGGCGGATATTCGTATCGTGGAACGGATGGCTGTTGCCGATGGACAGAATTTGAAACTGGATGTTCGGGGCAAGAATTATAATATTCACTTGAATCTGGTGGGGGCCTTTCAGGCGATGAATGTCCTGTGCGCCGCAGGCCTTGTTCTGGCCGGCCAAGAATTTACGGTGGATGAGGTCATGTCTGTCCTGCCGCAATTGCAGGGCGTTGCGGGCCGTTTGCAGCCTGTGCCCCATTCCCTTAAAAATATCGGGGTTTATGTTGATTATGCCCATACCCCTGATGGATTAGAGACAATTCTGGCCGCGCTTCGTCCGCATACGGCAGGCCGCTTGATTTGCGTATTCGGTTGCGGTGGGGACAGGGATAAAGGCAAGCGTCCGGTGATGGGCGAGATTGCCAACCGGCTTTCCGACATTGCCATTGTCACCGATGATAATCCGCGCAGCGAAGACCCTGCGGTTATTCGTGCCGAAATTATGGCGGGGGCACCCGATGCCACCGAAATTGCCGGACGCCGCAATGCTATTCAAAGCGCCGTTCAATATTTACAGGCAGGAGATATCCTGGTCGTTGCCGGCAAAGGCCACGAGCAAGGACAGATTTTTGCAACCTACACCGAACCTTTTGACGACCTGACCGAAATTCAAACTGCCCTCTCTCATTTCTTCCA
>DMIT01000224.1:0-10077 GCA_003452275.1 Rhodospirillaceae bacterium
GCGTCGTCGCTAAAATTATTGCTTAGTTTTAAGCTATCAGACTTTTTAAAACCCCGCCCAATGGCGGGGTTTTTCTTTTCTTGCCTACGGCCTTGTTCTTTGAACGCGAAGGTAGGAAGTCACGAAGTTTTTTTATATTTTATTCTGCAATTATCCGCCTCTTTTTACGAGATGGAAAAAAGAAGATGTTTCGCATTCGCCCAGAATAACAAATCAAAAACTTCGTGACTTCCTACCTTCGCGTTTAAAAAAGCAAGATAATAAAGCTTTATGCCTGATGGTTATATTTCCCCTTGCCCTCTGCGCGTCTCAAGGCTTATAAATCATTCATGAGCGCCGCTGTAAAACATGATCTGACCGAAGGGTCTATTCCCCGTCATCTGGTTCGCATGACCCTTCCGATGGTATGGGGCATTATGGCACTGCTTAGTTTTCAATTGGTGGATGCTTATTATATCTCCCGTCTTGGCACACTCCAGTTGGCTTCCATCAGTTACACTTTCCCCGTGACCTATGGCATTTTCAGTATCTTTATCGGCTTTGGCGTTGCCACATCGTCGGTTATTTCACGGATGATCGGTGAAAAACGCACCGAAGACATGAAACGTGTGGCATCCCATAGCCTGTTGATCGTCCTGATTGCCAGTATAGTGATCGGCCTATTGGGGTTGGCCCTTATTGAGCCCGTTTTCAATGCGATCGGAGCCAGCCCCGCAGAATTGGAACTCATCAAATCATTCATGGTGCCCTATTTACTGGCGACCTTTTTCGTGAGTATGCCGATTGTCGGCAACGCCACCTTACGCGCCGCAGGTAATGCCCTTGCCCCTGCCCTGATTATGAGCCTTGCTGCTATCGTCAATGCTCTGATTAATCCGGTTTTGATTTTCGGGTTATTCGGATTTCCGCGTCTGGAATTGATGGGGGCGGCTATCGGTACTATCTTTGCCAATATTCTGGCTACGGTTGCCTGCCTTGTCCTGATGCATAAATCAGGGCTGATTGATTTTGCTCATATTAAAAATCTGACAAAATTCAGCGATTCTACGAAACGTATTCTGATGATCGCCTTGCCTGTCGGCATCACCGGCCTGTTCCCGTCCATTCTGGGGTCGGTTATCAACCATTTATTGTCCCAAATCGGCCCCGAAGCCGTTGCCGCTTATGGCGCTGCCGGACGCATGGAAGCCTTCCTTCTGGTTATCCTGATGGCGCTGTCCATCGGCATGGGGCCGATCATCGGCCAAAACTGGGGCGCGCAAAAACTGGATCGCGTAAAAGAAACAGTGAAATATGCCATTAGTTTTTCAGTCATCTGGTCAGTATCGACTGCCCTGCTGATTTCTTTCTTCGCCCACCCGATCGCCCGTATTTTTTCGAATGATGGCAATGTCCGCGAATATCTCTCGCTCTATCTGGTGATCGTACCAATGAGCTATTTCCTCGGCAACATATCGCATGGCTGGGGCTCGACGTTTAATGCCATCGGCAAACCGCAAATATCAGCCACAATGATCTTTTTAAAAATGATTGTGCTGTCGATCCCCGCTGTCTTTATCGGTCATTCCATAGCCGGTGCCACCGGTATCTTTATGGCGATTGCCACCGTCAATTTTCTCACCGGAGCCGCCTATCATATCTGGGCTTGGCATGGCTTGGGGCGCAAATGGGTTCCTGTTGCCCGCCCCCTTTCCTGAAAGACCTTTCCACGCGAAGGTACGAAGCCACGAAGTTTTTTTATCATTTTAAACGAACATGAAAAATCTCTTCTTGATAACAGATCGATTACCACAGCGCCCCCTGATCGCGCATCAAAAAAGGGCAGTGAAAACTGCCCTCTTAAAATTCGATATCGGAATGATTAGCCCGCTATTTTCTTACGGATGACATCCGCATCGATTTTCGAAAGTTCTTCGATGCGCAATTTGCTTTTTGTATTGATCTGATAAGCCACGCGCGCATGATGATTACAGTATGGAATGCCTTCATCAGATGGGCCACCGCAGAATTTAAAGCCCGATTCTTTCGGATCACCAATCGGCCAACGGCACATACGTTCTTTCAGATCGACCAACGACACACCATCACCGAAGCAATAATTTTCCTGAACAGGCGGCAACTGCACGGGCGCAATTATTTCACGGTTCGATACTTTGGCAATGGTTGCTTTTTGTGATTTACGTGGGGTAGATACGCTGCGTGATCCGCCTGCTTCTCCGCCTATTCCCCCTCTGGTATTCTCCTGTATCGGAGAAATACGGCCTGATAATTTAAGACGGTGGGCTTTGCCGATCACCGCATTTCTTGTTACGCCGCCGCCAATCAATTTGGCAATCTCGGCAGCAGTTTTGCCTTCGACCCATAGTCGTTTGAGCAACACTACCCGTTCGTCGGTCCAGCCCATGAATTATCTCCTCCAGAATTTTATGATCTAAAATCATCCTAACGCGAAGTTGATTCGCGCCACAAGAATCACCGATTCGTTTTGTCGGTTTTATCCACAGCGAACATGGTTATCAGAGTCAAATAGGAATCAAATCGGATCAGATGAGTCAATTACGACTCATTTTCCATCGGTGGAGAGTCCCCATTGCGCATAATAGAGAGGATCATCTTTCCATTTGTCTGTCACACGCACAAATAATTTCAAATGGACTTTGCGGTCGAAAATGATTTCCAGTTCTTTGCGCGCACGTGAACCGATCTCGCGCAATCTCTCGCCGCCCTTCCCCAGAACGATGGCTTTCTGTTGGTCTTTTTCAACATGAATAATTTGCTGAAGGCGCACATCGCCATTATCGAATTCTTCCCATGTTTCGGTTTCACAGGTAATGGCGTAGGGAATTTCCTGATATAGTTGATTAAAAACCTGCTCGCGCGTGATCTCGGCCGCCAGCAAGCGCATCGGCATATCGGTTGTCTGGTCTTCGTCAAAAATCCATTCCGATTCAGGAAGAGTTTTCGCAAAATATTTCAGGACGTCTTTGACGCCATCGCCTTTTTCGGCAGAAATCATGAAGGTATCTTTGAACGGACAGAGTTTATTCATCTCGGTGGCCAGTTCGAACAATCGGGTTTTATCAATCAGATCAATTTTATTCAGAATCAACACAACCGGTATATCTCCGGCAATTTCGGCCAGACGGGCAAGGGTTTGACGATCATTGGCATTGATGGATTTCTTCTTGCTGTCAAAAATATAGGCGATCACATCCCCTTCGGATGCGCCTGTCCATGCGGCGGACACCATCGCGCGATCAAGGCGCGTTTGCGGGGCAAACAAACCCGGTGTGTCAATCAGGATCACCTGCGCATTTTCATACAGCGCAATCCCCAGAATGCGATTGCGCGTCGTTTGTACCTTGGGCGATACGATGGATACTTTTGATCCGACCATCTGGTTGACCAGAGTGGATTTCCCCGCATTCGGCGCCCCGATAATCGCAACCGATCCGCATATTGTTGTTGTCTGATCCGGCATTTCCTATTTCTTTTCTAATAAGGAATCCAGCATCATTTGAGCCACATTTTTTTCTGCCACTCTGCGCGATGCCCCTGTCGATTCCATTGGTTCAATATCTTTTAACGTCACCTTGACTTTAAATTGCGGCGCATGATCCGGCCCTGAGCGTTCGGTGATTTCATAGACGGGGATCGGCAATCCCCGACCCTGCGCCCATTCCTGCAATGCTGTTTTCGAGTCAACCGGCGGCTGGGAAAGCGTGTAGATTTTATCCCCCCATAGCGACGTAATCACTTCCTGACAAGGGACATATCCCTTGTCCATAAAGATCGCCCCGATAATCGCTTCCATGCAATCTGCCAGTAGATTATCCTGTTTATTCCCTCCCGAGGCCAGTTCGGCGGAGGATGCAATCACCACGGCGGGGATATCCAGATCACGTGCCGTCCGCGCCAATGTTTCGGTGCAGGCCAGAGCCGAATGGCGACGCGCCAGAGAACCCTCTTTTTCAAACGGGAAAGACCGGTAAAGAATTTCGGCAATCACCAGCCCGAGTACACGGTCGCCCAAAAATTCAAGCCGTTCATAATTATCCACTCCGCGACTGGAATGCGTAAGGGCGCGTTCCAGATATTCGGGATGGGTAAAATGATAACCTAATCTGTCCTGAAAAACGGCAAGACCAGTCTCACGCTCTGTTTGACTGCCATGATCGGGACGTGTCATTATTTCTGCCCCGCAGTTTTGTTTTCTGCAACTTTGCCATTACCAATCGGTGTAAAAATACGAGACCAGCGAGTCGCAGATGGCCATTTCCAAAATTCGAATATTTGTGCCGATCCATCAGTCGAGAAGAACAGGAATTCCGCGCGACCTTCCAAATTATCGTAAGGCACATACCCCACCAAAGATTGTACGCGGCTATCCTGCGAATTGTCGCGATTATCCCCCATCATGAAATAATGCCCCGGCGGAACAGTATATTTTTCCGTGTTATCCAATGGGCCGCGGTCAGACTCTTCATAAATCGTATGTTGCGCGCCGTTCGGCAAGGTTTCAACATACTCCATGACTTTTGCCGTCAGACCGCCCTCTTTTTTATACTCGGCCATTCCTTTGGCTTCACGCGGAACCAACTCATCATTGATATAAAGGCGACCATTAATCATCTGGATGGTATCACCCGGCATCCCGATCAGGCGCTTGATATAATCAACCCCCGTATTGGTTGGTAATTTGAAAACAATCACATCACCGCGGTTCGGCAATTTGGCATCAATACGCCCTTCGAACCCTGCTATACCGAACGGGAAAGAATGGCGGCTATATCCGTATGAATATTTCGATATGAACAGGTAATCCCCGACCAGAAGATTAGGCACCATCGAGCTGGACGGAATATTAAACGGTTCGAATAAAAATGTCCGGACGATCAAGGCCAATAGAATGGCAATCATGCCACTGCGCGCGACTTCGCCAATTGTTTCTTTTTCTTCGGGTTTAGCCTTTGCTTTGCCCTCAGGCATCGTGTCGGGGGCTGGGCTGACGGAACGGGACGGGGTGTTTTGATTTTCTGTGTTCATAAGCGATTTGTAGCGGAATTTGTGGGGTAAATCCAGATATATAGGTTCATTTACCCTGAAAATAGGGAATGTTATTCTGATCGGGTTGATATAAGATCAGGTCAACATCACCAAATCAGGAATTTAAGCCATGCCAGAGGATAACACCGATAATATCATCACCTTTCAACCCCGCCCACAGAAAGATGATCGGCAGAACACCCGTCGCCCGCCGCCTATGTTCAATATTCCGCCCGCGACCAAATTATTGACCGGCCTCCTGATTGCCATCCATCTGGTGATTTTTGCCCTGACCAATAGCATTGAACCGCAGGCCTTGGACATCGCCGTCTATTTTGCCGGTTTTATTCCTGCGCATTGGACAGGGATGGAGCCTTTTTACTGGTGGACACCGTTCTCCCTGATCGGGTTTTCATTGCTGCATGGGGGCTGGATGCATCTGGCGTTTAATGTCGTCATGCTGGTCGCCATGGGCAGCGGGTTGGAAAAATCCGTGGGTATCAAACAATATCTGATGATTTATGTCGGCACCACGTTATTTGCCGCCTTTGCCCATCTGGCATTATACCCGTCCTCCACCATGCCGATTATCGGCGCATCGGGCGGGATTAGCGGAATTTTCGGTGCCATGCTCGTGGTGATGAACCAGACCCGATCATCCCTCGATAAAAACACATTGATGCCGGTGATTATTGCCTATATCGGCATCAGCGTGCTGGTAGGGTTAATGGGAGCGCCCGACGGATCATCCGTTGCCTGGATCGCGCATATCGGCGGTTTTCTGGCGGGGATCGGGTTTATGATGACGCTGCTAAAGCGCCGGAAATAACATCTCCCGCAATAAAACTGGCCGGTTTTGCGGCGACATCTATTGTCCACACCAAAGTATTAAATAAATTCTCCGGTTCGACAATCGCCTGCCATGTTGCAAAATGGCGGCCTGTTTTAAGGCACATCCATGTTCCCGCAGGGCTGGCCTGATAGGCTCTGTCCAGCCATTGACGGATGACTTCCGGCTTATTGCTGGTTTTTTCTTCGAGCAGCACCCAGAGTTTATAAATCTCTGCGCTCTTTCCGAATTTTTCAGCCTGGGCCAGCGCAATACGGGCTTCACCCCATAATTGTTCTTCAATGGCCACGCGTGCCAACGCCAACTGGGCAATTTCCGACTGCGGATGGAATTCCGCGATCCATTGGAACCAGCGGAATTTTGTATTGGGTTTTCCGGTTTTTTGCTCCGGTACCAAGGCATTCCAAAGCGGAATATAATCAGGATGCGCCTCGCGTTTCCATGCTTTCTCTAACAATGACCGCGCTTTGCGAATGGCTCCCGCATCAATGAATGACTGGATATAGCGAACATTCGCAGGCACAAATTCTGAATCGGCGCGATAGGCCTTTTTATAAAACTCGACTGCTTCATCCGGACGACCTTGATCCTTCGCCATATCACCCAGCACGATATAAATGGCTTTGAGATCCTGATCCGCGACCTCGCCCAAAGTCTTTTTATGCTTGTCCAGAGTAACCAGCGCGTCATTCCACAACCTGTTTTTAATCTCGAGATCATAGACCGCACGAACAAGACTTAGATTCTTCGGGTTTTCGGCAAAGGCTTTGCGCGCCAGTAATAAGGCTTTCTCGAAATTACCGACCAGAATGGCATTCTGGGTCAGCCCCTGAATACCAAGCAACGCAGTATCTGCATTTTTAATCAGGATTTTATAAGGTTCATCCTGATCCTCCACATCGCCTTTTTGCGCCATGGCTTGTGCCTGCAATAATAATGGCAGACCGGATTCTGTTTCCGGTAAAAATTTCTGGGCACGATGGGCCAGATAATAAGCGTTTTGCTGATCGCCTGTTGCTGCCGCGCTTAAACTCTGCATCAAAGCGCGATAGCCTTTTGTACGCCGGCGTTCGGCGCGCGAACGCGCCAGATGGGCAGGCCACAGGGAAAGGCGGGTGACCATTTCGGATAAGCCGGCCACCATTACAAAAGCAATCAGTAAAGCCACAGCGGCATATCCCAATTGAATAGTGATCTGATAATCATGCCAGTCAATCATGATTTCACCCGGCTGCACCATCAGATAGACGGCGACACCAACCACAACGATAATTTTAAGAATATACCACAAGGCACGAAACATTACGGATTGCCCCCCACTTGCGCCCCGATCTGAGAGCCGATGGATTTCACCTGATCGAGAACTTGCCCCAGACCACCCGAACCACCGGCAGTATAGGGAACGGATTTATGCCCCATTCCTTTCAAGGTTTGAATCAGATTATTTCCAATCAATTGCTGAACCTGCGATGCCAACAGAGTGGATTGCGCCGCACTGATAAGCGGTTGTGTTTTTTCCGCCGCCGGCCCTTCGATCTGACGAAGCAAGGCAACCGCCCCTTCGACATCGCCGGCATCCAGTTTTTTCTGGGCCTCTGCAATGGTGATCTGGGTTTCTGTCCCTGATAATTGATGGCCGTTTTTTTCAATTTTTACAATATTGCCAAAACGCGCCTTGGCTTTATCCTCAATCGAGACATCCTGACCCGACAAGGACGCTGCCACAATATCACCGGTCAAGCCACGCAATTGTTTTGATAACCCATTAGGCGTCAGAACGCCGCTCTTCGCCTTGGATGCCAGACGGTCAATCGCCGCCTGTAATTCAGGATTATCTTTGGCCATGGTCATTTTAAGAATTTGCAAATCTTGATCGAAAGACGCGTTGTCACGGGACAGAGAATCCCGCAATTGCGCCATTCCCATCAGCATCACCGCTGCTTTCATATCTTCCGGCGCGACATCTTCGAATGTATCGGCAACCTGCGGATTTGTGTCTTTGAGCGAAGCAAATGTTTGCGTGACATCGTCCGTTGGAGCACCCTGCACCGATCCGATAAAGGCCGACATCAGGTTTTGAATTTGCCCTTCGCCTTCCGGGGAAGACTGTAAAAGCTGGATTTTCTGGACAACACTTTGTAGGCCCAGCGCGTTTGATTGTTTAAGCAAACTGCCCATATGGGATTCGATTTTTGCCAAACGCTGCGCCACTGTTCCGGTTTTCAGATCTTCGGCAATGCCCGCATATGATTTCGCCTGTTCGGACAATTCACCAATCCTGCCTTCGAGAGCGGACAGCTTAAGTCCAAGTTCGGGCGTTGCAGTTTCATTGACCGATTTTTGCGCCTCTTTCATCGCTGTGAGTTGCATTTCCAGTTCTTTGATCCGCACATCCTGAGCCGTCATCTCTTTGACACGCGGGGCCATCGCCAGCATCACCCCCGCAACAGCCGCGACAATAATCAATGATCCGGCAGCAAGTAACGTCGTACTGTTTCCCGCAGGGCGCATATCGGGATTGCGCATTGCCTCCTGTATTTTTTTCTTTTGAATGACTTTTTCTTCGGCTTCGGATACAGCCTCTTCCTTATCGCCGGCGATATCGACCAGCAAAGATGACAGATGAATGCCATGACGGTTTGCGGCTTCGATCAATTCATTGCGGCGGTTGGCGGGAATGGCATTACGTTGCTTCCATCCCTGAATGGTCGTGACCGGAATGCCGGTCTTGGTAGACATCGGACGAATGCCGCCAAAGCGATCAATAATATCTGACGCGTTACCAATAATGGCATTCGACTCTGTACTCATGACGATTATTCCTTAAATCATTCGTCTACATGGACTTTAATTTCTCAAGCATGGAAAACTGGGTGGGAAGATCAGGCGTCATGCATGATTTCCAATTTATTTCCACCATAGACTCTACCACTGAAGCAGACAGACACAAGAGATTTATGTTTTTAACATATGAAATCAAGCCATTTTCGTGGATTAAGTGCCTGAGAACCGCAGCACTGCGTACAGAGAAAAGAGTGATAACGTCAATCTGTGCAAAATCTTCCAATACTTCGGGCTTAAAATGGGCGGCAGGCGTGGCATAATAAGTCGTCACTTCTTGAATCTGATAATCAGCAAGTTCACGGTGCAGATCATAAGTGACATTTTCCCCGCGCAGATACAGCAATGTCCGCCCTGCGGGAATACGGGCCCTTATCAGCGGGAATAAATCAGCCAGATTCCCCTGCCCTGTGATGATATTGGTCAATCCGGCTTGCCGCGCCGTCTTTTCAGTCATGGCCCCCACGCAAAATACGGTCATATCCTGCCAGACAGATGGAATATGGACATTTTTCAAAGACTGGCGACTGGAAAGAATGATCGCTGCGGGCATATCCGCATCCGTCAGAACCACATCCCTCGGCGAGATGGTCAATAAAGGCTGGATCAAAGGGGTCAATCCGGCGGCCCGAATCTGTTCGGCGAATTCTGCGGCCTGTTCTATCGGGCGGGTGACCAGAACAAGCGATGCCATGTCAGAGAATACCAGCGGGTAATTTAGGCCGCATCCGGTGTCCCAGAACCTGCCCCGTGGTGACCGCATCCTGCATATTGGCCACCGGCCCTTCGATACTGTCTTCCAGATAATATGTTCCGTCCGGATGGGCGACGGCGCATTTCAAATTCATCCGTCCATTGTGAAGGGTTGCATAGGCCCCCACCGGCGTATGACAGGAACCGTCCAGCACTTGCAACACCGCACGTTCGGCAATGGCGACCAAGGTCGTCGTCGGACATGAAATACTATCCAGATAGCGTGCTGTCGTTTCATCACCCGTCCGGATTTCGATTCCGATAACTCCCTGACCGCAGGCAGGTAAAAATTCATCGGTTTCCAAAATACGCGTAGCAAAGGATGTCAGCTCCAGACGAACCAGTCCCGCCATAGCAAGGAAAGTGGCATCGACCTGCCCCTGATGTAATTTTTCAATCCGCGTGGCCACATTGCCGCGTAACGGGACAATTTTCAAATGCGGATATTTATGCAGGATAAAGGCCTGACGACGCAGGCTGGATGTCCCGACCACTGCCCCCTCGGGCAAGTCAGAGAAATCCTTATATTGATTCGACAGGAAAACATCGCGCGGGTCTTCGCGTTTCATAAAATGATTAATCTCTAA
>DMIT01000224.1:10197-11292 GCA_003452275.1 Rhodospirillaceae bacterium
CGTCAGCAACCATATTGGTTTGCTTTAAAGCCAGTTTTGACCCTCGGGTCCCGATGCGGAGTTTATGAGACATTTATCAATGATTATGTTTAAAATTACACTATATGCGGCTATGGATAGCCCAAAGCTATGGCTTTGGCAACCAAAAGCCCGCTTTTTATCCCCTCTTGTTCTCTCACCCCGCACAGGGTAAAGATGATTTATGAATATATTAGGCATTGAAACCAGTTGTGATGAAACGGGGGTCGCGGTCATAAATGACCGGCGCGAAGTCCTCTCACACCTTGTTTTAAGCCAGATTAAGGATCATCAGATCTTTGGCGGGGTGGTACCGGAGATTGCAGCCCGCGCCCATTTAGACCATATCGACACCCTTATTCACGCCGCGATGAATGAAGCCGGAATTGACTTTGGTCAACTGGACGGGGTCGCCGCCACCTGTGGCCCGGGGCTGATCGGTGGGGTCATGGTCGGAATGATGGCCGGAAAATCCATCGCCCTTGCCCACCATAAACCTTTTATCGCCGTCAATCATCTGGAAGCCCACGCGCTGACACCACGATTAATCAAGGATATCCCGTTCCCCTATCTGGTGTTGCTGGTATCCGGGGGACATACCCAGATTTTGGTGGCGGAAGATGTCGGCGTTTATCATTTATGGGCATCGACCCGTGACGATGCGGTTGGCGAATGTTTTGATAAATCGGCCAAGATGATGGGGCTCCCTTATCCCGGCGGGCCGCATCTGGAACAATTGGCGACACGCTGCACAGACCTCGCCGCCGCCAAACAAAAATATCCGTTCAGCATCCCGATGCAACATAGCAAAGACATCGAATTTTCATTCTCCGGTTTAAAAACGGCTGTGCGGAATGCCATTGATGCCGAACCACAAACACCCGAAACATTGGCGCAACTGGCTGCCTCGCTTCAATGTGTTCTCGCCGACACTCTTGCGTTTCGTGCGGGACAGGCAATGAAGAAATTTAGGGCGGCCTATCCCGACAAACAAAACCCCGCCATCATCGTCTGTGGCGGCGTATCAGCCAATCAATCTATTCGCTCTGCGCTCGACATATCCGCCAGACAAAACGG
>DMIT01000050.1 GCA_003452275.1 Rhodospirillaceae bacterium
TCAGCATCATTGACTCGGCAGGCGGGCATCAACCGATGAGTGATGCCAAAGGGCGGATCGTGGTGTTCAATGGCGAGATTTATAATTACCTTGAAATTCGCCAGTCACTCAAAGAGTCCTACCCCTTCAAAACCAGTTCGGATACCGAAACCATTCTGGCCTTATATGATGCGCATGGCATTGACTTTATCCATCACCTGCGCGGCATGTATGCGATTGCGTTATATGACCCCGCCAAAGATTTGCTGGTCATCACCCGTGACCCGTTTGGCATCAAACCTCTCTATATCACCGATATGCCAAGCCATGTGGCTTTCGCTTCGGAACCAAAGGCCCTCATCCAATCGGGATATGCCAATGCCGCACTGGACATCCCGATGCTGCGCGCAGTGGTCACCCAGAATTATATCGGCGGACTTGAAACGCCCTATCCGGCAATCCGGCGTTTACAGGCGGGGGAAAGACTGGTGTATGAACGAGGTATAAAAACGTCGTCTTTTCTACGCCCTGCCATTTCGCGTAACCCGCCGCGCATCGAAGACGAAGCAACCGCCCTGCTGCATCTGGAAAAAACCTTGCTCGACTCTATCGATATCCATTGCCGGTCGGATGTCGGCTATGGCGTTTTTCTCTCTGGCGGTGTGGACTCCTCCACCATCATGCAAACCCTGTCGATGCTGGGGGAACGCGGAAGAGATATTCAATCCTATACCGCATATTTCGATGTCGGACATTCCGCCGATGAACGCGACTATGCCCGCGCGGTGGCGGATGCAACCCACGCCCGTTTTCACAGCGTTCCGTTTACGCGTCAGGATTTTATCTCGTTGCTCCCCCAGATCGCGGCCTATATGGATGATCCGGTCGCCGACTATGCCATTCTGCCAACCTGGAAATTGGCGGCGGTGGCGGCGCAGGAACAAAAAGTCGTCTTATGCGGCGAAGGTGGCGATGAATTATTCGGCGGATATGGTCGTTACCGTCCGCGCTGGTGGAAAGACTGGCGCAAGGCGAAATCATCCGTTCCCTTTTCTCCGCACTGGTCACGCCTGCAATGCGAACAAGCCAAAGACATTGCCGAATATCTGCCCAATGATTTGCTGATTAAACTGGATACCTGCCTGATGGCACATGGTCTGGAAGGCCGGACGCCTTTTCTGGATATGGCGATGTCCGACTTTGCCTTCACCTTGCCGGATGAATTGAAACTGCAAGGCAAAACCGGCAAATATCTTTTGAAAAAATGGCTGGATGCAAAATTACCGGCGGCAAAAGCTTTCCGCAGGAAACAGGGCTTCACCGTACCGGTGGGTGACTGGATTGCCGCAGATGCCAAAAATCTGGCAGATATTATGGTGCATCACCCGTTGCTGACCGAATTGCTCACCCGATCCGATCTGGAACTGCTCCCCAAATTGTTACCGACGCCGCAGGGCGCGAAACAATGCTGGCCTCTGGTTTATCTGGCATTATGGTACACCGGTAAACAGCAAAATGCCCATGCCCAGACTATTACCGAAACGCTGGCCTCATAAATGTCCACATAAAATCTGCCGAAGGCGGGAAAACCCAAATAAGGGCTTTGCCGCGATGCGACTTCCATATATTATGCATAGTCAAAATCTTTCGACGCTCTTGATTATCCAACGCAGACGCCCTAACGCCCTTGACCGCAAAAGTGATTTCCCATGACCTCTCATACGCCCGACAGTACGACATCCATTCACCCTGCGAATGAAACAAGCCATATGACCAAATTGATTGCGGGGGCCATCGGCGTTGTCTTTGGCGACATCGGGACAAGCCCGCTTTACGCCTTTAAAGAATCGATGAACGGTCAACATTTGCTGGTCGATATGCCGCATATTCTGGCGGTGCTATCGCTGATCTTCTGGGCACTGGTGATTATCGTCAGTATCAAATATATCATCTTTACCATGCGCGCCGATAATAAAGGCGAAGGCGGAAGTCTGGCCCTCATGGCACTGGCCAACCGCTTTTCAAAGAAAAAGGTGGGGTCCATGATGCTGATCCCCATTCTGGGTATTTTTGCTGCCGCCCTCTTCTATGGTGACAGCGTGATTACCCCTGCTATCTCGGTACTATCTGCCGTAGAAGGCTTGGAAATCGTGGCCCCTGGCCTGTCGCACTGGGTGACGCCGATCACCCTGATGATTATTGCCGTGTTATTTACGTTCCAGAAATTGGGAACGGATAGCGTGGGGAAATTATTCGGGCCGGTAATGTGCATCTGGTTCGCAACGCTGGCGGTACTGGGCATTTACAATATTCTGGACAACCCGTCGGTACTGGTGGCGATCAACCCGATGCATGCCATCCATTTTGCAATCGAATCTCCTTTGATAACCTTCTTCACCTTAGGCGGCGTGGTGCTGGTTTTGACCGGTAGCGAAGCCCTCTATGCCGATATGGGACATTTCGGCAAACTTCCTATCCAGATTGCATGGACATGGTTAGTGTTCCCTGCCCTCCTTTTGAATTATTTCGGTCAAGGGGCCTATTTGTCGCAACATCCCGAAGGCTTGGAAAACCCGTTTTTCATGATGGCCCCCGAATGGATGCTATGGCCGTTGCTGATATTGGCGACCATGGCAGCAATTATTGCCTCTCAGGCTGTGATTTCCGGTGCTTTTTCCCTCACCCGTCAGGCCATTCAACTGGGCTATTTGCCGCGCATGACCATCGTGCATACCAGCGACAAACATATCGGACAAATCTATATTCCCTTTATCAACTGGATGCTGTTTCTCTTTGTCTATGTGCTGGTT
>DMIT01000015.1 GCA_003452275.1 Rhodospirillaceae bacterium
CGCCCGGCCCTGATCGACGGAAAACCCGCCAGCAAAATCCGTGTGGCTTGATTGCCTATTTAATAAGGAATTCCAGCAATCCCTTGGTTGACCCGTCGAAAGACGGGTCAATGTTTTTGGATTCAATGGTGGCGCGTAATGGTTTGGCCAGTTTCTTGCCCAGCTCGACACCCGGTTGGTCATAGGAATTGAGGTTCCAGATAACGCCTTGAACAAAAACTTTATGCTCATAGGCGGCGATTAATAATCCTAAATGGAACGGGGTCAGTTCGGGCAGGATGATGCTGGTTGTCGGGCGGTTGCCGGTGAAAACGCGGGACGTATCGCTTTCGGCTTCGTCCAATGTTTGACCAATCGCAAGGGCGCGGGTTTGTGCCAGAAAATTGGCCATCAGGCAATCATGATTTTCTTTCAGCCGGTGTGACGGTTTTTTGCAGATGATGAAATCGGCAGGGATGGGGGTGGGGGATTGGTGAACCAGTTGCATGAAGGAATGCTGGCTGTCTGTTCCCGGTTCCCCGAATATGACGGGGCCGGTGGCATAGGGAACGATGTTGCCTTCGCGGTCAACTGCCTTGCCGTTTGATTCCATATCCATCTGCTGGGTGAACTTGGCAATCTTGCCAAGGCGTGTGTCATAGGGCAATAGCAAATGCGCCGGATAATCCCAGAAATTGACATACCATACCCCCAGCATGGCCATCATCACCGGAATGTTTTTATCCAGTGGTGCGGTTTGAAAATGCGTATCCATGGCATGGGCCCCGTCCAGCAAAGCGCGGAAATGGTCAAAGCCCACAGCCAATGCAATCGATAACCCGATGGCAGACCACAGGGAATATCGCCCCCCCACCCAGTCACGGAACGGGAACATATTTTGTTCCAGAATGCCGAATTTTGAAACGGCCTCCTTGTTGGTGGATAAGGCCACGAAATGTTTGCCGATGGCCTCCGGCGGCGCGGATTGCAACAGCCAGTCTTTGGCAACCTGCGCATTCAACATTGTTTCTTCGGTGGTAAATGTTTTGGACGCAACGATAAACAAGGTCGTGTCTGGCGAGAGTTTTCCGAGGGTCGATGACATGTCAAACCCATCGACATTGGACACGAAATGGACTTTGGGGCCTGAGCAGACATCGACCAGCGCATCGGTCACAAAACGCGGGCCAAGGTCTGATCCGCCAATCCCGATATTGACCACGTCGGTAATGGCCTTACCGCTATATCCTTTATGTTCGCCGTTCCGCACTGATTGAGAAAATGCTTTCATCTGCTCTAAAACCTGATGAACAAACGGCATGATATTTTCACCATCGACCATCACCGCCGTATCTTGCGGGGCGCGCAAAGCGGTATGCAGGACGGCGCGGTCTTCGGTATTATTGATTTTGGCACCGGCAAACATCTGGTCGCGGGCCGCTTCGAGATTCATGCTGCGGGCCAAAGACATCAATGTATATTTTGTATCATCGGTGATGAGATGTTTGGAAAAATCAAAGAGGACGCCTGATAACGAAAGCGATAAATCTTCGAAACGTCGAGAAGATGTAAAAGCCGAGCGCAGCGAGAAATGTTCCATCTCGTCTTTATGTGCGGAAAGCTTTGTGTATTCGGGGGTATCGGGGAGATATGGCATGTTGTCCTCGCTATGATGCGAGGACAGATTCCATGGTTAAGGCAAGATTGTCAATTGACTTAAGCAGATAATTTTTCATGTACCGGCAGTTTGATGAGCATGTCCACAAGACCCAGATAGAGGGAATGGCTGACCTGCATTGTCGGGGTGGCATTGATGTCATAGATCACGCCATCCACATCGGCATGCACCACGATATCTTTGGCAAAAGTCGGGTTTTCGATGCGTTCGGTAACGACCGCCTGCGCCGCCGACAGATTGGCGTAAGCATAGAGCGTGTTTTTAGGAATGGTGATATTGTGACCGCTCGACAAAGTATAGAGGCGTTCGCCCACCAAAAGGTTTAATTGCCCCAGTTCAACGGCAATGGTGATGTCCACAACGCGATGTGACAGCAAAGCGGTGACCGTATTCGGATGAATATTCATTTGTGTGCTCATGATATTTGCCCTCTTATTATGATAATTCGCAATGCAGCAAAATTAAGACAAAAAAGCGCAAAAAGCAAGTAAAAAAGCCGAAAATCCTATGAAATCGTGATTTTCTGGATTTTACCATTGACCAGTGACAGCGCGGTTTTACCCTGCATCATGGCGATAGCTTCGTTGCCAAAGATTTCAGACCGCCAACCATGGGTCAAACTCGGCGCGGATTGAGGGGCGCGCACGTAATTTTCCAATGTTTCACTATCGGCGATCAGGCGCGGGGCCACATCGTTTTCAGAAGCCTGAATGCGCAACAGCATTTTGAGCATTTCCAGAGCGGGGGTCAGGCGTTGCGGCAAAGGGTCTTTGACCGCCACCGCCGGACAGTCTGAATCGGGAACGGCAAGACCGCGTTCCATGGCTGCCAGAATCAGCTTGCCGAATTTTCCGCGCGCCATATCGGGGGTCACGCCGCGAATGCGGCCCAGTTCGGATTCCGTGCGCGGTTTCTGATAGGTCAGGTCGAGCAATGTTTCATCTTTTAAAATGCGCCCGCGCGGGACATCTTTTTTCTGCGCTTCCTCTTCGCGCCATTGCGCCAGTTCGCGCAGCACTGCCAGATCGCGCGCTTTGGGCGAGCGTAGCTTGAGGCGTTGCCACGCATCGCGCGGCGAAAATTGATAAAGAGCGGGGGAGAGCAGATCGTTGGTTTCTTCCAGCACCCAATCGCCGCGCCCTTTTTTATCAAGACGCTGTTTCAGGCTTTGATAAATGTCCTTGAGGAAAATCACGTCATTCAGCGCATAGGTAATTTGTTTCTGGGACAGCGGGCGATGCGACCAATCCGTAAACTGGCTGGATTTATCGGCTTTCGCTTTGCAGATATCATTGACCAACGCCTCATACCCGACCTGATCGCCATAACCGCAGACCATGGCGGCAATCTGCGTATCGAAAAGTGGCGCAGGGAGTTTCCCCGAAAGCTGATAGATAATCTCCAGATCCTGACGCGCCGCATGAAAGACTTTGAGGATATGCGGGTTGGCAAATAATTCCCACACGGGGGACAAATCCAGTTCTTCTTCGCCCGCCAGAACGTCGATGCCTACGGCGTCCCTGTCCGGCCCCGAAATCTGGATCAGGCATAGCTTGGCGTAATAGGTACGCTCGCGCATAAACTCGGTATCGACAGTGATATAAGGGCAGTCTTTCAAACTATCGCAAAATGCCTGTAACGCGGCATTGGTCGTCAGAATGGTCATCAAAATCCTTTCATTTCTTCAATCATTGACAAAGGCCGGATTTTTGAACCACCAAGGACACTGAAAGCAATGTCCTTGGTGGTTCAAAATTCTGGATAATCGTCCTTATTCCCAGATTTAACGGAATCAGCCTCAAAAGGGAAGAATGAAGATTTTATTTTATCATGTTTTAGTCTTCACTCTCATTCCAGCATCCCGGCTCACAAAGAACAAAGGCTTGTTGACATAATTTATTTTCGTATATAGTGTTCGATCTGAGCCTATTTTTAATAAGATATGAATTTATTTCATCAAGAAGAGGGAATTGAAGATGGGAAAACTAAAAGGATATAGCCATTATGTAGCAAAAGGTGCTGTTGCTGGTGCTTGTATTATTGCTGTTGCTGATGCTGATGCCACAACATTTGATAGAGATTTCGTTCCTGCAGAAACACAAAGAAAATGCCGTAGAATAGGTGCAGGTCTTCTAGCTGCTTTTACAATAGCCTGTGGTGGCGGGGCAGGGTATGCGGTGTCTCAGAAAATCGATGAAACCAATGATAACCACGCCGCCTCAACCTCGCCTACACCTCTTCACCGTGACTTTGCCGTTCAGGTGTCGGGGACGGATAACGAAGACTGCATCGTTGTTTTTTCAGCAGAAAGTAGGACTGCCAAAACTATATCAGGTTCTTGTTCAGCTCAAGAGTTTAGTCCGAGTGTGAAATAAAAAAACTTCGTGCTTCTTCGTGCCCTTCGTGGTTC
>DMIT01000133.1 GCA_003452275.1 Rhodospirillaceae bacterium
CTCTCTTCAGAATCCTTTACAACCGATAGGAAAAGATATGCCTTTCAGGAAAATGCAAAAGGAATAAACACATGAGCCAGTCAGTAAAAATATTTTTATATGCATTCACCGCAATTTCTTTGACCTGCCTTCCGTCAGCTTTCGCAGACAGCGCCCAGCCGACCAAAGTCTACGTCCACAGATCCTATCAACATCAGGACGTTGATCGTAAAGAGCATATCTACCAACCCAGCCTAGGCCGTGCGGGTGAGATTGCCATCAGCGAACAAGATAGAGTCCTGCTGGGGCGCTATGTCAATCATGCCTATAAAAATACTTGCCCGTGGGAACATTCCTACCGCTTCAAAAAATGCATCGCCCCTATCCCGCAAAAGAAAACCTATATGATCGGCTATGCATTGCCCGACGATGTGACCGCTTCCGATCTGCCGCGGCCAGTCACAACCCGCCTGCGCCCGATCCCTGCCGGATATAAATATGTCCTCGTGGGAAATGATGTTTTACTTATCAATGCATCGACCAGAGACGTCATTGATGCGGTGACATTGTTATCGGCCTATGCGCCGCAATAAGACAGGCCGGATATATCCGGCCTAATATTTGCCGCCTGTTCTTAAAAACAAATCTTCGGCAGGGGTGCTTTCGCGCCCCAGAATGTGATTGCGATGCGGAAAGCGTCCGAATTGTTCAATCACCCGCAAATGACGTTCGGCATACTCAACCCCCATCGGATCGTCGTTCTTCATGGCTGCGAATAGCTGGACGCTGCGATATTGATGGCCTATATCCTCGCTATGTTCGAACGGCAAATAAACAAAACGGCGTTTCAGGGGTGGCATGACCTGATCGAACCCGCGTTCAATCGCCCGCTCTGCGATTTGCAGGGCTTTGGCATCGGTGGCGTATTGTCTGGGGTCATCACGGAACATATTGCGCGGAAACTGGTCGAACGTCAGAATGAGGGCCAATGCCCCGTCTGCCGTATTGGCCCAGTCATCGCAATAACCGCGCTCGGCCCATAAAAAATGGTCGAGGAACTTTGTCCTGACCATTTCATCAAAAACCGGAGAAACCTGAAACCATTGCGCTGGGGCCGTTTCCGTGAACCAGAAGGACAATATATCCTCACGCATATCTTTCATTTTTCCCTACTTCTTTTGGGAATTCCTTTCGGTCATTTTGCGGTATTTTTTTTCGGCCCCGTCCGCCAGATAGGTCAAAACGGCAGCCGGAAAAAACGGTATCAGGAAGATCGTAATCGTCATCGGGTCTTTCAAGGCCTCTATCAGACGGCCTTCGACATTTTGAACATACATGGCACAGAAAATAAAAATTCCCAAGGTCACAAATAACAAGGACATAAAGCGGTAAAGCTTTGCCTTAATCAAATATTCCTGAGCTGTTTTTTCCTTAGCCATGTTTTCTAATGCACCTTTTTCCAGATTTGACGTTTCACCGCATACATGATGACCGCAAAAATGGATAAGAACAAGACGACTTTCACACCCATCTGTTTACGATGTTCCAATTCCGGTTCAGCCGCCCATGTCAGGAAGGTTGCAACGTCTTTGGCATACTGGCTGACGATTTGCGGAGTCCCATCTTCATAGGCCACAGCCCCGTCACTCAATGGCGGCGGCATCGCGATCACATTACCGTCCATTGCTTTGTTGTAATGCTTGCCTTCGGCAATGACCATTCCGTGAGGTGCTTCGGCATAGCCTGTCAGAATACTGTAGACATAGTCCGCGCCATCATGACGGGCCTTGGTAATCAAGGACAGATCAGGAGGCAACGCCCCCCCATTGGCCGCAGTAGCAGCCTTGTCATTGGCAAACGGAGATTTGAAACGGTCGGCAGGTCGCGCCGGACGTTCAAACATTTCGCCTTCGTCATTCGGGCCATCCATGATGGTATATTCACCGGCAATGGTTTTGACCTGTTCCGGCGTATAACCGATTTCTTCAAGATTACGATAAGCCACGCGTTTCAGGGAATGGCAAGCCGAACATACCTGACGGTAAACCATCAAGCCGCGCTGCAATGCCGCTTTATCATAAGTCCCGAAAGGGCCTTTGAACGAAAACGGCACATCGATGATTTCATGAACGCCTGTTCCTTCGGATGCTTGAGCGGTTGGCACCGAAATCGCCATCACAGCCGCAGATGTCAGGATCAATTTTTTGAACATTGAATTTTTCTCCATCTTCTTTTTCATCTTAAGCCTCACAGCATTTTCCTGATTTGCACGCCAGAACGGAATCATTGATGCTTTCAGGCAGAGGAAGAGCTTTTTCGCGCTTGCTCAATAACGGCAAAATCACGAGGAAGAAGCCAAAGTAATAAAGGGTCAAAAGCTGAGCGATATGAGTGGTCGTCAACAGGAAAGAACCGATATGCATCAACGGAGCATCAGCAGGCATCCCGCCGATTTTACCGAGGATGAACACCGCCACAACATACAGCAGCAACGCAACACGGAATTTCGGACGGTAACGCGCAGAGCGAACCGGATGTTTGTCAAGCCATGGCATCAGGGCAACCAGAGCAATAGAACCAAACATGGCAATCACACCACCCAGTTTTGCTTCGATAAAGACGATGTCGGTGAAAGGAATACCGATATCGAAATTGATCGCACGCAAAATGGCATAGAAGGGCAGGAAATACCATTCCGGCACGATATGCGCAGGAGTCACCATCGGATTAGCCGGCGTATAATTGTCAGGATGACCCAGCGCGTTCGGCATAAAGAAAATGAACACGGCATAGATCGCCACAAACACCACCAGACCGAAACTATCCTTCATGGTATAATAAGGATGGAACGGCAAAGTATCTTTCTCGGTTTTAGGTTCGATACCGGACGGGTTGTTGGAACCGGTCACATGCAAGGCCCAGATATGGAGGAAGACCACGCTGACAATCACGAATGGAAGCAGGTAATGCAACGCAAAGAAACGGTTGAGGGTCGGATTATCAACCGAGAACCCACCCCATAACCATTCAACAATCGATGTTCCCACAACAGGAATAGCCGAGAACAGGTTGGTGATAACAGTCGCCCCCCAGAAGCTCATTTGCCCCCAAGGCAAAACATAACCCATGAACGCCGTTGCCATCATCAGCA